>OMVH01000275.1 GCA_900314365.1 uncultured Prevotella sp.
TTATATGTCGTTATACAACTTCTTCGAGTTATAGTTATACCGCCCTTGCTACACCAAAATAAAACGTCGAAAAGGGTTGCCCCTGCAAAGGGAGCAGATGACAATAAAATGGTCAAACATATGTTAGACATTTGGACAACAATTGTTAGACATTTGGACAACAATTGTTAGACAAATGGACAACAATTGTTTGACCAATTGAAAGCATGTGCTTGACCGGACATATGTTTTGAGTGCTCACCCTAATATGAAATAGCTTTCGTTCGTACAGGCCGAAAAGCCTTAGGAAAAACCATCTTTCCAAGGCAGGGCTTTGAAGGTTTTTGATTAACTTTGCCATCAGATTAAAGACTTACGACAGAGCCAGAACCAAACGGCAAAGAGGGGGATTACGTCTACTGAAGCCCCCAAAAGCCACTGAGCCCCATTATAGTTCCGGCCACAACCCAGAAACCAACCCACAAACATACAATGAAGAAACTATCACTACTTACCGCGCTGCTACTGTTAGCGCTGTCGCTTCCCGCAGGCGCCAAGACGGACAAGAACCTTCTCAACTACGTTGACCCACTCATCGGGACAGGTGCCCACAACGGCGACTATAGTCATGGCAACGATGCTAAAGGACAGTGCATGCCCGGCGTGCTGGAGCCCAACGGAATGAACAGCTGGACACCACAAACTGAAAAGAGCGAAGGCCACGGCGTGTGCCCTTACTACGCCAACCGCACCAAGCTGCAAGGCTTCCGCAACTCACACTATCTCAACGGCAGCAACACACAGGACTTTGGTTCTGTGACCATTATGCCTCTGCTCGGAGAACTGCGCTGCCAGCCTGAAGAAAGAGCAAGCACCTTCAGCCACAGCGAGGAGACAGCGCAACCCGACTACTATGCTGTTTCACTCTTCGAAGGAACCATCAAGGCCGAGATGACGGGCACCTCGCGCACAGCCATCTTCCGCTTCACATTCTCAAAAAGCGGGATGGCTCATCTCGTGGTTACTCCCAACAGCGACTACGGCGACGCAGCCATCCACATAGACCCGGGTAAGGGAGAGGTCACAGGCTACAATGCCGTGCACAGATTCTACCAAGGCTACGGCCAGCGAGCAGGCTTCAGCGGTCACTTTCTGATACAAGTGCGGAAAGCCGTCACAGGCTACGGTACCTACGAGGGGCAGCATGTCAATCCGCAAGCCGTAGCCCTCAGCAATCATAAGGCCATGGGGGCCTATCTCAGTTTTCCGGTGAAGGCCGGTGAGGTAGTTTTAGTGAAGGTGAGCAGCTCTTTCTGCGATCTTGATGGAGCACGCAACAACATGAAGCAGGAGAACGACGGATGGAATTTCGACAAGGTGAGGCGACGACTCACTCGCATCTGGCAGCAACGTCTGAAGGCTATCGAGGTGGAGACTGACGACGAGGCCTCGCTCACCAAATTCTACACAGCCCTCTACCATGCCTCCTTCCTACCCAATGCCTTCAGCGATGCCGACGGTCGCTATCCTTCATTCAGCGGAGGCACAAAGATGATACACACCCAAGGCACCTACTACGACAACTACAGTCTTTGGGACACCTTCCGGGCCCTTCACCCTCTGCTCAGTATTCTCTACCCTCAGCAATCGGGTGAGATGCTGCAGTCGCTCCTGCTCAAGTACGACCAAGGTGGGTGGCTACCCATCTTTCCGGCCTGGAACAGCTACACCTCCGAGATGATTGGCGACCCCTGCGCCTCGCTCTTTGCAGATGCCTACACCAAGGGTATCAGGAATTTCGATGCTGAGAAGGCCTATCAGGCATTGGTCAAGAACGCTTTCGAGCAGCCTTCTAACCCTAAAGACTACGAGGACGGGAAGGGGCGCCGCGCACTCACCTCTTACATGAAATACGGCTACATTCCCTTGGAGGACAAGGTGCCTCATGCCTACCACCAGCGCGAGCAGGTGAGCCGCACATTGGAATATGCCTACGACGACTACTGCGTGGCCCGGCTGGCTGAAGCCCTCGGCCACCACGACATGGCGCGCAAACTCTACAAGCGGTCGGAAAACTTCCGCAATGTGTTCGATCCTCGCATCGGCTATGTCATGGGACGATATGCCGACGGAAGATTCATCGATGGCAAGCGGCCCGACCGCGGCCAGTCGTTCATCACCGAGGGTAATCCCTGTCAATACAGCTGGTACGTGCCTCACGACGTCTATGGTCTCATGGAGTGCATGGGCGGAAAAGAACAGTATCTGTTGAAGCTTGACTCCATGTTTACGGAGCATCGCATGTGGCACGGCAACGAGCCGAGTCATCAGATTAGCTTCATGTACAACTATGCAGGAAAGCCTTGGAAAACGGCAGAGCGCGTGCGTCAGCTCATGGCGACAGAATATGGGCTTGGTGCCAACGGACTGTCGGGCAACGACGACGCGGGACAGATGTCGGCCTGGTACATCTTCGCCGCGCTGGGATTCTATCCGGTGTGCCCGGGCAGCGGCTACTATGTGCTTGCGAGTCCGTCGTTCCGAAAGGCCGTCATCCATATGTCGAGTGGCAAGCGCTTCGTCATCGAGGCTGAGAATGTATCCGGGCAGAACATCTACATCCAGCAGGCCACGCTCAACGGCAAGCCCTACGACATGAACTATCTCCGTCACTCCGACATAGCCTCCGGAGGCACACTCCACTTTGTCATGGGACCGAGCCCTAATCTGTCATGGGGAACCTCAGCGACAAGCCTTCCGCCCTCAACCATTCCAGAGAACTGAATCGATTCTAAAAACATCGAAAAAATAAAAGGAAACAGAAGAAAACAGAAACAGAGAGAGGGTACCAGATGTCGGAATGGCATCGGTACCCTCTCCTCTTATATACTCACAGAGCTTGGAAGTCAGCTCATCTGACTACCACTTTCTTGTGATTGATGATGTAGACTCCGGCCGGCAGAGCTCGGGTGTCGCCTTTGCGACTGACGAGTCGGCCGTCGAGCGTGTAGACGTTTCCGTCGGCCTCTGCCTTGGTCTTCACTGCATCAATGCCAGTGGGAGTCTTAGCTGTGAGCTTGAAGTCACGCTCCACGTCCTCACCTGCGAATACCACGGAGCCCCCGTCAAGAGCCTCGTAGCCCTCGGCACTTACGCTTACGGTGTAAGCCAAAGAAGGCTGATAGGACTCCAGCGTATAGCTTCCGTCATCGGCTGTCGTAGCCGTGTAGACCACATCATTGTCCTTGTTGACCAACGTCACCACTGCACCGGTAACAGGCTTTCCGTCCTTGCTGTCGGTCACCTTACCGGAGAGTCGCGACGAGGTCGCCGCGTCGATGTACATCACAGGCGTACCATTCTTGAATACGCTGTAGTTCTTCTCCGTGATGTCATAGTCGCTGAAACGATAATAAGCGTAGCCCTCCTGATTAGAGTCATCCTCAACGTAGATGCGGAAACTGTTCTTTGCCACACAAGCCAGGAAGAGACGCAGATTGTTGCCCTCGTAAACGAGAGGCTCATTGAGCGGCAACGAAATCACCTCCACAGTGGAGTCGAACGACCCTGTATTCGGAATCGTAATCTCGCCTTCGAACACCTTCTGCATCTGTGTGCTGTCACCGGGAGCGAAGGTACTCAGGCTGTTAGCGTCGGTAGTGTTGGCAAGATAGGCTCTCAGGGTCACCTTCTCACTCTTTGAGGCATAGCCCTTGAAGCTGATACGCTGGATGCGTGCACCCTTCTGCAAGTTGAGCACTTCGGCGGGATAGATAATCTGCGACTCCGAGTTGACCCAGTAAGAATAGACGGGACAACTGTAGTCCATCTGATTGCTTGTTCCCGTCGGTATGGTTCTATTGCCATTCTCCTTGGCTACCACCGTGCTGACTTCCTTGCTGAGAGTGGACTTGCTGCCGTTGAGCACCACCTCTGCATGGTGGCTGACAGTGCCGGCCTCATGGGGAGTATAGACGAAACTGAACGTACTGCTACTGCCCACAGGAAGGTTGACAGCCGGGACGGAAGCCACTTCCTTGTCACCGGCGAAGAGCTTCACGGTGTAGCTGTCCTTGCTGACATCCGACGTCAGATAGTTGGTTACGACGACATTTGCCTTCAAGGCGTGGTTCACCATTCCGGTGGTGTCGGCTGAGAAGTCCTCTACGAAGAGACGGTCGGCCACGCTGAGCGCGAAGTCCTTCGTGTAATTGCCTGCCGACAGACTCACGTTGCTCTCCTTCGCGGGCAGATAACCCGGAGCTGAGACCGTGAGGTTGTAAGCCTTGGCATACTTGTAGACCAGGATGTCATATTTGCCTTCGGCATCGGTCACACCTTTATATATTACTCCATTGTTGTTGAATTCCACCTTGGCACCCTTAATAGCGGCGCCGGTAGCCTTCGAGGTGACTTTTCCCGTTGCGCTGTGAGGCTCGGTCCCGACATAGAAGTAGGCTGTGGGCTGATACTGATAGTCCTGCGTTGCCTTGCCCCACCAGTCGTAATAATAGGAGCGTGACTGCTTCTTGGCATTATCCTTGTCGTGCTCGAAATAGAGTGAGAAGCTCTGCTTCATGTAGTTTGTGAAGACAAGCCTGATGTTTCCTCCGTTGTAAACCTTAGGTGTAGCAAACTCCACCGTGATGATGTCGGCGTGCTTCTTATCAGAACCCACGGCTCCGGAGAAAGTCAGCGTCTCGTCGTAGACCTTCTGCATCTTTGTGGTGTCGGCGAGCTCAGAACCCACCTCCTCGTCCGTTGTCTCCTCGTAGAAGCCATGAATGGTGGTGCTGCGCTTGCCGTAGACATTGCCATATCCGCGGAAGACAATCTTCGATATCTTTGTTCCCTTGGCCAAACCCAGCTGACTGGCCTTGTAGATGGTCTCGGTCTGGCTGTGCCCGTCGCCTTCGGAACTGAACTTCACCGGACCGCCCAGACCGTCGATGTCGGTATATTTAGGAGCCTCGACAACCATGACAGCCTTCTCGGAAGCTATGGTCACGTTGACAGTGTCGGAGACAACCTCGAAGCTGCCCGACTCGAACTTGACAACGGCCTTGAACGTACCGGCTTCCTGCGGAATGAAATTGAACTTGAATTCCTTTGTAGCCCCTCCTGCCAAAGCCACTGGCGTGGCCTCGGCCACAGCCTTTCCACCGAAGTAGAGCTTGGCCGTATAGTCTTCAGCGGCTTCTTCCTTTGCATTCACATTGGTGAACGACACGCTGGCTGCATAGGAACTGTTGACCTCGCCTTCTGCGGGAATGTCGAGGTTGGAGAGCACGATGTCGTGTTCCTTGCTGATGGCCTTGCCACCATAGAGGTTGTCCAGGCATACGCTGCTGCCGGTGAACGCCACATAGTACTGGCCGGCCGGCATTGCGATATACTTGGTGTCGAAGGCAAACGTTGAGCTGTAGCCCGACCGGGCTCCTACGGAATCGGTGATGAAGCTCTCGCTGCCTTTCTCTGCCGTACTGCTATAGGAGCGCAACGGCGTCCAGTGGATGCGGTCGGCGGAGGTGAACACCTGCAGCTTGCACTCGCTGTAGGAGCTGTTTCGCTCCACATCGAAGCGCAGTTGCTCGCCCTCGGTGAAACTCAGAAGCGGTGTGACAAGCTTGCTGTCGGCGCTGCTGTAGCCCGGCTGTACAGCTCTCTTGCTGCCATTGACACCGGCACTCGCAGGATTGGTGTTTGTACTCCAGGAGTCGCCCTCATTGAAGAAGCCGGCTGGGATACCGTCCTCAAAACCGGCAAAGAACTTGGTGGAGTCGGCCACTTCGCCGGTGAAATTCATCCGGAAGGTGCCTCCATCGCTGGTAAGTTCAAAGTGGCTGTCATAGGCTCCGGCCTTATCGCCCTTGAGCGTAAGTTTTAGAGGCGTACTGCTACCGGGCTCCACAGCGAAGGCTCCGGCTGGGGCAGCAGAGAGATTGTCAGTAGTGCTCACACCGGTCACATGGAGCGTTGAGCCTCCGGCATTGCGTACGTAATACGTGCAATCAGCCGTCTTGGAGAAAAGGGTGAAGCGCACGGTGGAGTCGTTGCCTATGGCTGGAGCGGAAGAAACTTCCGTCTTGGCGACTTCCAAAACGGGCGAATGGCCGATGATGCGGAACTCGCCGGCCTCCACGAAGGTGCCACTGACATTCTCTCTCACGATGTATTTGCACTTTCCAGGATAGTCCTTGGCTTCGACAGTGGCCTTGAGCTCCAGGTTCTCAGCCGATTCTCCCACATCGAGTTTGGCGGGCAGCTTGACAGTGGCAAGAACCGTGGAGTCCTTCGTCGCATTGATGAGGCTCACAGAGGCTTCCTTTCCGGCGGGCATGGAGTCGGGATTGACGAGAAGCGTTCCGGAGTTGGTGACATTCACCTTATAGGAAATAGTGAACCGGTCGTTGGCGTCGGCTGCATAGTTGCCTCCCATCTGGCTCTCCACCTTGCTCACGTTGAGCTCTTGCTTCGACAACACATCGGCGTCGGCAGCCATGAAGTTGTCGAGATAAACCATGCTTCCCTTGATACCGAGATAATAGTCAGAGTTCTGTGCCGGAATGTTGACAGTGACGAAGTCGGTACTGTTGAGCCCCGAAGTGTCAATGTTGTACAACTTCGAACCGGCCTTGAATTTACCGTTGGCATCCTTGGTGACAACAAAGAACTCCAAGCTGACGCCGTTGCTGGCTGCCTTTTTCACGGCGATGCTGGCAGTGGAATTGGCTTTGATGAGGGGCGTGACAAGCAGGTCGGAAGCCGCATAGGACTCCTCTTCATACTCGTCGTAGAGCATCTGACTGCCCACCTTCAGGGCCCCGCTGTCGTCCACGCCGCCCGTACGGACATAGGTGTACTCTACGTAGGTCATCTCACCGTC
>OMVH01000274.1 GCA_900314365.1 uncultured Prevotella sp.
CCACCTTGATACCGCCACACATATAGTGAGCGGCCGGACGCACCGGAATCATATCTTTGGTAATATCGATGCCTATCGAAAGACATTTCTTGTAAATGTTGGGGAAGTGATGCTTTGTCTCCTCCGGGTCCTTATGCGTCACGTCAAGATAGACATGCGAGATGCCGTTCTTCTTCATCTCGCTGTCGATGGCGCGGGCTACGATGTCGCGGGGCGCAAGCGACAGCCGGCTGTCATACTTTTCCATAAACGTGTCGCCGTTGGGCAGTTTCAGCACTGCACCGTAGCCACGCATGGCCTCTGTGATGAGGTAGGCCGGATGGGTCTCACCGGGGTGATAGAGCGACGTGGGATGGAACTGCACGAACTCCATATCCTTCACTGTTCCCTTGGCGCGGTAGACCATTGCTTCACCGTCGCCTGTAGCAATGATGGGGTTGGTGGTCGTCTGGTAGACAGCTCCACAGCCACCTGTACACATGACGGTAATCTTGCTCAGATAGGTGTCCACCTTGTTTTCAGGGTTAAGCACATAGGCTCCGTAACAATAGATGTAAGGAGTGCGCCGTGTGACCCTGGCACCGAGATGATGCTGCGTGATGATTTCCACGGCAAAGTGATTCTCCTTGACTTCAATGTCGGGATTGGCCCTGACGGCGGCCATGAGCGCGCGCTGTATCTCGGCGCCGGTGTCGTCGGCATGATGGAGGATGCGGAACTCGGAGTGGCCGCCCTCACGATGGAGGTCGTACTCTCCGTCGGCCTTCTTATCGAAGTTCGTCCCCCACTCCACAAGCTCTTTAATCTGACCGGGCGCTTTCGTCACCACCTGTCGCACGGCATCAGGGTCGTTGATGTAGTCACCGGCAACAATGGTGTCGTGGATGTGCTTCTCGAAGTTGTCTTTCATGAGGTCGGTGACCGACGCTACGCCGCCTTGGGCAAACTTGGTATTGGCCTCGTCGAGCGTAGTCTTGCAGATGATACATATCTTTCCTTTCTTCGCCCTTGCAACCTTCAGGGCGTAGCTCATTCCGGCAATACCTGCGCCGATGATGAGGAAATCGTATTTGTATACCATAATTACAAAGTTACTTTTGCTGCAAAAGTAATAAAAAGAAATCATGTATCTCTCTTTTTCGCACCTTTTTTGTAACTTTGCAGTGGAATTAGCACACGCCCCAACATTCATGGACAGAACTTTCCCTCAGCGCATGACCGTGCCGGCTCTTTGCGGCATCTTGTTGCTTGCCATGGCGGCTTTCAGCCTCTTTTGGTACGGCCATCCACTCTTCGGTCTGTGCGTGATGCTGCTTGCCGTAGTAGCCTTAGAGCACAGGCTGCACGCATGCTACACCTTCAGTGAAGGGTGGCTCATCGTCCATCGCGGACGTTTCCTGCGGCCCAAGAAGGTGGAACTGAGTTCCATCAAAGGTTACGTGCGTATGAAAGGACCGTTCGGACTGTCCCATTTTCTGATGTTAGAGTACGATGGGAATCGGCTTATGGCAGTGGAGCCTCGCAATGAGGCCGACTTCATCGCCGTGCTTGAGAGCCGCATCCGCAAATCCTGAGCGCGAACGGAACGCTACGGGAGAAAGCTTCTGGCTTGACCGAACTGGGGATAAAGACTTAGATATATAAAATCATTGAACTTACGTTTGTCAGTGAAGAGAGCATATTCTTATAGAGAAGAAACCATTGTAAGCACAGAGACATTCCGCAATTCAACCGGCGAGCCGGACTCGCGATGGCCTCACAACCTTCGCAGGGTCGGTTTGCGGCAGTATGGCCTCATGCCACTGCTGACTGTATTGTTCCTGCTCCTCGCGGGACCGGTGTCAGCACAGACTTACATCGAACAAGACGACAAGACTGCGAAGGACTCGTCGGACGTGGAGTTCGCCGACTCGCTGAAATCAGATTCCCTGTCGCTTCCCTGGCCACAGAAGGCACAAGCCGAGTTGACCGAACTGCTTCAGAACAGCATGTTTTCCACCTCGCAGGTGGGACTTCAGGTCTACGATCTCACTGCCGACAGCATCATCTTCAGCCACAACGAGAAGCAACTGTTACGGCCTGCCAGCACGCTCAAAGTGGTCACAGCCATTGCGGCTCTCGACCGTCTCGGAGGCGACTATCAGTTCAAGACCGAGCTCTGCTACACCGGTCAGGTTCAGAACGGAACACTCACGGGCGATGTTTATTGCGTGGGAGGCTTTGACCCGAAATTCGGTGCCGACGACATGAAAGCCTTTGTGGAGGCCCTACGCAAGATGGGTGTCGACACCATTCGAGGGCATCTCTACGCGGACAAGACGATGAAGGACTTCAACACCCTCGGTGAAGGGTGGTGCTGGGACGATGACAACCCTACCCTCTCGCCTCTGCTTTTCGGCAGGAGCGATAAGTTCATGGAAAGATTCGAGCAGGAACTTCGCGACGCCGGCATCATCGTCGATGCTTTCAGCGCCAGCGAACAAAAGCCTCACGATGCCTTCTGCATCGTAAGCCGGTTTCACACCATCGACCAAATTCTTCTACGCATGCTCAAAGAGAGCGACAATCTCTATGCCGAGGCCATGTTCTATCAGATTGCAGCATCCAGGGGGGAGCGTCCGGCTACGGCCAAAGACGCCAGCGCCGTCATCGGACAGCTCATCCGCAAGGTAGGATTGGATCCGTCGCACTACAATATCGCCGATGGTTCAGGACTCTCCTTATATAATTATGTAAGCGCCGAGCTCGAAACCCGACTGTTGCGCTATGCATGGAAAAACAAGAACATCTATCTCCACTTACAGCCATCGCTACCTGAAGCAGGGGTCGACGGAACTCTGAGAAACCGCATGAAAGGCCAGTTCACATTTGGCAATGTCTATGCCAAAACGGGTACTGTGACTGGCATCAGCTCACTCTGTGGCTTCTGTAAGGCTGCCAACGGTCATCAGCTCTGCTTCAGCATCATCAACCAAGGAGTGCTTCATGGGCGTAACGGACGAAATTTTCAGGATCGTGTCTGTCAGATTCTCTGCCAGCCATAAGCCTGTAGCAACAAAAAAGCCGAATCCATGAAGGGGATTCAGCTTTTTTCTTATTTAGTGGTATTGAACGTCACGAACGCACGTAGCAGAATTCTCTGACAAGGCCTTCGTGCTGACATACCAGTACTATCTGCGCACTGCTACTCGGTGGGCGTCGCTTTCTCAACAGTCTTCTTACGCGCCGGCTTATGCACACGCGGTGCCGGCTTCGTCTCGTCAATGACGCTGATTGATGTGTCCGTGGCGAGCGTATCCTCTGGATTCACCTTGTTGGTGGTGTCGGGCTCAAAGACGCTTGCCGGAACAGTGTCACCGGGATTGTCAACCTGTTTGGGTTGCTGCTGGTGGCAAGCCGCGGTGACTAAGAGTACGAGGGCTAAAGGATAGAATTTGCTCATAAACGCTGTGATAAAGATAAAGCGAGGGAGCCATGACAGCCACCTGCCTACCCGCAGGTTTGTCGTCATGGCTCCCTTAAAAATATATTATTCTGCCACGAAATTACAAAGCTCGTCAGCCTTGAATGCCTTCACATAGGCAGCATGCCCAGCCACTTCCTCCTCGGCCATACGGACGAAGACGTTGGCACTCTTTGCAAAGAGCTCCGGAGCCCTTGTGGCATCAGCGAGGATGAGCAGAGACTCCACGATGTCGGCTGTCATGTTGTAGAGGCGACGACCCAGGAAGTCGTGCTCGTCCTGATTGGCATCAGCCTTCACCTTCTCCACAGCTTCCTCGTAGAGAGCTGTCATGGCGGCAACGCGCTCCTTGAGCGGCTTCAGCGCATCGGCAACCTCTTCTTCGAGCATCTCCTTGATGATGCTGAGATAGGTACCGTTGGTGATATAGCGGATTGCAGCCACTACCTGCAGCTGAGTGGTTCCCTCATAGATGGAGAAGATGCGGGCGTCACGATAGAGACGCTGACTCTTATACTCCATGATGAAGCCCGACCCGCCATGCACAGAGATGGCATCGTAGGCATTCTGATTGGCATACTCAGAGTTGGTACCTTTAGCCAAAGGAGTGAAGGCATCGGCCAGACGGCTGTATTTCTTCATCTCCTGACGCTCCTCGGCAGTGAGCTTGCGGTCGCGCGAAATATCCTCAAGAGCCTTGTAGATATCCACATAGCGGGCTGTCTGATAGAGCAACGAGCGTCCGGCATCAAGCTTGGCCTTCATGCGTGAAAGCATATCGTAGACTGCCGGGAACTCTATGATGCGCTTGCCGAACTGCTGGCGCTCGCGGGCGTAAGCCAAAGCCTCATTGTAGGCTTCCTGCTCCACACCGACGCTTTGAGCAGCAATACCCAGGCGTGCTCCGTTCATCAGAGCCATAACATATTTGATGAGACCAAGTCGCGTACTGCCACAGAGCTCAGCCTTGGCATTCTTGAAGACGAGCTCGCAGGTGGGAGAGCCGTGGATTCCAAGCTTATTCTCGATGTGGCGCACGGTGACTCCACCGTCCTGCTTGTCGTAGATGAACATCGACAAACCGCGGCCATCGCGCGTTCCGGCCTCAGAGCGTGCCAGTACGAGGTGGATATCGGAGTCGCCGTTGGTGATGAATCGCTTAACACCATTGAGCCTCCACGTGCCATCGGCATCCTGTGAAGCCTTCAGCATCACACGCTGCAGGTCGCTGCCTGCGTCGGGCTCCGTGAGGTCCATTGACATGGTAGCTCCGGCACAGACACGGGAAATGTACTTCTGGCGCTGTTCCTCGCTGCCAAACTCATAGAGGGTATCAATGCAGCTCTGCAAGCTCCATACATTCTGGAAACCGGCGTCAGCAGCCGAGATAACTTCGGAGAGCATGGAGAATACTGTGTTCGGAAGATTCAAGCCACCGTAGCGACGCGGCATGGAGATACCCCAAAGGCCAGCCTTGCGTGTGGCATCAAGGTTATCGTAGGTCTTCGATGCATAGTGCATACGACCGTCAACGAGGTGGGGTCCCTCAAGGTCGACATCCTCAGAATTCGGCTCAATGATGTTTGCTGCCACATCACCGGTAATGTCGAGTATGCGCTTGTAGTTCTCTATGGCGTCCTCGTAGCAGACGGGGGCATCGGCGAACTGGTCTTTGTCGGCGTAGTCGCGTTCCTTAAGGTCAACGATACGCTTCATCAGTGGGTGATCAAGATGAAATGCTATCTCAGGATGATCGGTATAATAATTTGCCATTATTGTTTTGTCTTTTATTGAACTATTTACATGAGAGCTCAAAGCGTAGCATCCTCACGCCACGCCGTCGGCCCCATGCTGTTTACTTCGAATGGGCCTTGTAGTACTTAATGAGTTTCGGAACCACCTCTTCCACCGTGCCATTGATAACGTAGTCGGCAATCTTGTTGATGGGGGCCTCAGGGTCGGAATTAACCGAGATGATGATGCCCGCATCCTGCATACCGGCTATGTGCTGGATTTGTCCAGAGATACCACATGCGATAT
>OMVH01000273.1 GCA_900314365.1 uncultured Prevotella sp.
AAGAATCCCTTCCGTGGAAATCGGTATTTCGTTCCCTCTTCAGCCCACATCAGCACGGGCTTTTCCTTACCTTTCCTATTGACGTAATAACCTTGCCTGCCGTGGGGTTTCACGGTTATCATAAAGCCTCCGCCGCCGGGGTACACTCTCAGCCTCACGCCTTTCTTGAGCTTCGAGGCGTTCTGTAGGTCGCTGCCTGCCACCTTCGCCCGGGCTATCTTCAACAGCTCGTTGCCTACTTTCCGGTAGGCTCCCTTCAGGGTTTTCTTCAGCGTTTTTTGGCTCATGCCCTTTAGCAGTTCAGTCCATTCTTCGCCTTTATATTCCGCGGGGTTGTCGTATGTTTCCATCTTGTTCGTCTTTTCATAGTAACGCCTTCCTCCCTCTTTCCGTCCCCGCCAAATCCATCCCCTCTAAAACGTCTGTTATCGCTATAGCGTCTATTATCGCTATAGCTTCTATCCCTCCCCTCGCACTCGCTTCACGATTTCCTCCATCCGCTTCCTGTCTTCCTCCTTGCTCAGTATCTTCACTTTCTTCTTCTCGTCCCACGGCAAAGGCATAAACTGCTCAAGACTCATATCCTGCTCCAGATAAGGGCTCACAGCTATCTTCGCAACTATCCGGGCCTGCTCCCATCCGTCCCTGCGCCGCTCGTCCTCTCGCTCGCTTATCTTTGCCGCTACCGCCTCAAACTCATCAGGGGTGAGCCGCACAAAGTCATCAAGACTCATGCAACCCACCCCTAACGCGTAACCTAACAGCTCCTCGCTGCTTATTTTTTTTTGCTATCCTCTGTGTCTTCCTCTACCTCGCTGAAGCTGTCCACCCATGACTCCATCTCCTCGGTGTCAATGGCATCGGCGAAGTCCTGCAAGCTCATCCCGAATTCTTTTCCCTCTCGGTTACTGGCTGAGCTCACACAAGCCCAAAGATAGGTGGCCATGTCACTCAGTGAATTGGTCATTGCTGAAGCCTCCCTCCCAGTGGCATCCTTAAAGCGCAACATAGCGCCCATCGTGGGGTAGCAGGGGAATTCCTGCTTACCCACCTTGATGCTTATTTTCTTCGTTTTCATGCGCTTACTTTACCAGGATAGACTTCAGGCTCTCCGTCGTTCTCAAGCTCGATGCTGTAGGTGGCATCGTCCTGTGCAGGGGAGGTTTCCTGTATCTTCGTAATGACAAACTTGCCCTTTAGGTAAGGCGAAGCGTCATCGCCGCGCATGAAGCACTGCACGTCTACGCTCTGGCCCTTGCCCCACAACGGGCTGTTCTCCTGGAACCCGCCCTCGGGCTCACCGTGGAACCTTACGCCCTCGGCGCTGATGCTGATGCTCAGGGATGTCACGTTCTTGCTCTTCCACAAACCGCTGCTCTTTGCCAATGTGGCCAGGGGCTTCACGGCGTGTTCCTTTGTCTCTGAGTTGAATGTGATACTGTGAGTCGTGCAATGCCCGATGGGCTTTCCGCCAACGCTGAGTAGCACGTCCGAACCGTTAATATAACCGGTGTTCCCGGTCGTTGTTCCTGTCTCTGCCATATCTTTACCGTTTAATGAGTTATTATTCTATCCCGTCTATAGTATCTGTCTAATCTATATAATTTTGCACTCTATCGTTAAACTTTGGAAGTAGCTGTCTTCGCTCCAGCCTTCATCGCAGTCGGTCATCCTACCGCAGTCTATACGCAAATCTATTCCGTCTGTCTCTTTCTTGCAACAGATATTCTTTCCTTCCAAGGTCTCACGGATAGCCTCAGCTATGTCTATGCCCTCTCCGTAGGTCTTCGTATATATCCCGAACTCTATGCCGCAGGAATCAAACACTCTGCCTCCTTTTGTCGGCTCGCCCTGCAGACTGAAACGGTGATACACAACAAAGGGCATCTTTGCGTCCTTCGTCGACACTATAGGCGTTATCTGCGTCACCTTGTCGCCCAGTTTTGCACTAAGCACCGCGTTGATAGCTTTTCCGGCTGATAATGATGTACTCATCTTAATCCTGCGTTACAAGTTCCGTCTGTATCTTCATCTCCCCTCGTTCAGGGTATCTCTCTATCCCCGTTATGCGGTATTGTCTTCCTTCCCATCCGATACGCATATATTCCTTTACCGCGTCAGTGGATCTCATCTGAAAGCTCACAACCTGCTTATATACTGCCTCTCCGTCCCTGGTTCCGAATCCGCTCGCTCCATATGTCACGCGCGCCCATCGCTTACCGTCCAACGGAGTCCACTCGCTCACGCTCGCTCCGTAAACGTCTGCCGTGGTCTTCAGCTCCAACAGTGTGATTTGCTTATTAAGCAGTCCGGCTCTCATGCTCTATAACTTCTATTATTTCTATAGCGTCTATTATCTCTATAGCGTCTACCCCCTGTACTTTATCCAGCTCACTATCAAGTGCCAATAGAGAGGGTCCGGCTTCAGATCCACGGGACTCTCGCTCTCCCTGTTTTCGTACATCGCACCCGCAAGCATCAATATCGCGCGTTTGAGGGGCTCGGGCAGTTCGCCGTCTTGCTCCACCTCTTCAAGGCTGTCTCGCTGTAGGTCTCGCGCTAAGAGCCCCTCTGCGGCACTGATGGTGTGCTCAAGGTATTCCTCGCTGGCATCGTCACTATTTATGCGACTGTGCTCACGAAAAAACGATGTAGTGATATATTTGCTCATTGCTGTTTCTAAATATGGGGGCGAGGCCCGAAAGCCCCACCCCCGGGGAGGAAGGATTTACGCAGTTGTGTAGGTAATCTTTCCGAAGGCTTCCTGATACGGAGTGAAGAAGTCCCACTCGGAATTGATTACTATGCTTATTGCGTTGATGCTCATCACATTCACGCTGGTGGTGTCTACTCCCATCGTCATGGCACCAAACTGGCCAACTAAGGCGTAACCGAAGTTTCCGTAGTAGACCACGCCTGCGGGAACGAGGCTGCTGCACACTACCTTCACGCCGTCGATGGTCTGAGTGGCCATGTCGAGGACGAAACGGCCGGAGCCCTTGTCGACGGGGGTGTTGGCCAACTGTGCGTAGGTGGCCCAGTTCATCAAGTAGGCGGGGTTGTTCACGGGAACATTCGCACTGTTGACAACAGAGCGGAGGTTCAGGAACAAGTCTCTGCTCAGGGTCTTGATGTCACCGCTGGCGGCAAGGGTGTTGCTGCTTGCAATGTTGGCAAATGGCCCGGTCGGGGCGTTCTTTTCGGCTTGGGCGGCAACGAAGGCCTCGTTAAGTGCAAGGGTGTGCTTCAGCCGCATGGTCTCCACTACGATGTCGCGGATTGCGCCTGCGGTCTGGTTGATGGTGCGGTTAGAGATGTCCACGCGGATAGGCAGACGGTGGGGAGCGATGGTCTTCACGCCAAACTCCATCGTCTGTGCGGCTACTTCCTCATTCTCGCCGTACCACGTAGCCTTCAGGCCTTTGATGGTCGGGAAATTCCACTGCCCGCTGATACCGCTCTGAATCTTAGCACCTAACTGCCCGATGACGGTCAGCGGGGTGAGCTCCTTGATGTAGTCTTTGATATACACAGGGGTGATGCTGGTCACTGTCGATGCGGTCTGAAGGTTCCCTGCTGATCTGAGCTGTTCGTCGGCTCTGCTGTAGGCGAAACTGAACTGCCCGTCCTCATTACGCAGAGCTGCCAAATCCTGAGGCACGCCACGGCCGGCCAGCACGGAGCGCATCAGGCGGCCGAAGTTCACGTCGGCGCTCATGATGTTGTTTTCCTCGTTGGCGCGCTGCATCCTCTGAGTGCTCTGTTCTATCTCATAACTGCGACACTCAAGAGCAAGTCGGTCATCCTCAGCTCTCAGGCTGCGGAAGTTATCCTGCTCGGTGTCCGTCATCGGGCGATTTTCCCTGGCAAGTGTGCCTTGGAGCTCGTCCATCTCGCTGCGGATAGCACCGCGGCGGTCTACTGCTTGTCTGTACTCTTCACGTGTCATATAACTCTCTAATTTTAATTTATGTTAATTCTTCTGCATCTCTATTTTTTCGGCACCGGCTTTTCAATTTCTGCCTTTTGCCTGCTCTATCTTGTCCCAGTCTCGCAGCATCTCTGCACTGCGCTCTTGTGGAGTTTTGTTGGGCGCATTCCCAAACGCGTCGCGCAGCTCTGCAACCACTTCCGCACTGCGTGCCTGTATCACAGTCTCAGGATAGGCGGGGTGGGTGACTACGCTCACATCGAAAAGACCGCGGATTGTATTGATATGCCTCACTACGATGTCTTTGCCGTCCTTGTCTTTTTCGCGGGTATAGCTCACGTCGGTCTTGGGGTCGATCTCCATCCCGAAACTCATGCCGGAAAAATCACCCCTTTTTGCGCTCTCGTAGGCGAAATCTCCGTACATGGTAGGTGCACAGTCCCACGATGCAAGCACACCGTGCTCATCGCGCTTTAACGTCAGACTTCCTTTGCCGTTGCAGCTGCGTGCAAGCATCTTGTCTTCGTCATGGTTAATCGTGGCAACGATGTCACTGCTTCTTAGTAGTTCGTCGGTGATTGCCGTGGGCTCTATCTGCTCCAGCACGGGCTCGCCTCCGTTCCAGTCACGCAGCAACACACTGCGCTGCCCGAAAACCACTGCATAGCCTTCCATCCGTCGGCTGCCCTCTGTGGCCCGGACCTCAGTCTGTATGTTCCTGTATTCTCTTTTTGTTCCCATTTTATCGTCTTTCGATATTACGCCTTTATCCTCGTTTCCGTCCCCTCTCTATTGTCTCTATCCTCTCTATGGCTTATATTTCTGCGCAGGCTTCCCGCTGTCGCTGTCTATTCCTTTTCCTCCTATCACTACGAGCTTGTCTCCTCCATCTATTGGCTTCAGCCCGAGGCGTTCGCGCGCGTCGTTGGGACTCAGCACACCGCGCTGCACAAGGTTTCCGATGGTGATGCCTTGCTGCAAGGGGTCGGCTTGATAGTAGCTTTCCAAGTCGAAACGGATGCGGCGGCGTTTGCGCTCGGACGGGCTTAATAGCTTTGCGTTAAGCTCTGACTCCATCTGCCGCACGAGTGGAACGAGGGTGGAAGTAACGAAGATGGTCTGCGAGGTCTCGCTACTCTTATAGTTGACGTTGGAATCCTGAAACACTTGCGTTGGTGGCACACCAAAGAATCTGCATATCTCCAGATTCACGAACTTCATGCTCTCCAACAGCTGCAAGTCGGCAGGGGTCATCCCGGTAGGTACAAACTTCATGGCACCGGGAAGGAAACCTAAGTTGCTGCCTTCCCTTATCTCACGTCTTATTCTTGACGCTACTTCCTCCAACTGTTCATCCTGCACGCCGCCAAAACCTATCTCTGCGCCGCCCTCACCTGTAATGAAGCCTCTGAGTGTGCTGCCGGGGGTGAAGAGCTCACCCTGCTGCTTGTAGCACTTACGGGCTATGGAGAGTATCGTGCGAGCCAGCCAGGTGGCCTCCTCGCCTAAAAATCCGTCGTTGCTGTAGCCCTTGAAGTGGATGATGTCGCTTTCGTCATATTCTCCGTATATGCCGTCATACTGGTCGTTTACCATGTAGGTTCCGCGCATACGGTCATAGCTCACGGAACACTCACCAGGAACGCTCACTAAGGCTGTCAGCATGCCGCTGTCTCTTTGAGGCACAATATAGGCATTACCCCTCATTTCACGCTGATACACCAAGTCCCAAATGAAGTCGTAGGCATTCTGCCGCGCATTCGGCATCGTGGTCAGCAATCGCTCCAATGGGTGCCCTTCCTCACGCTCCCACCATGAACGCCCGTTTTCGCTCTGACGGTGCTCTACGTGTAGCCCCATCGAGGCCACACTCCCGCACTTTATCTCCATGCACCGCTTGACGCAGGCGATACCGCTTGCAGTAAGACCATCGACAGCCTCATCCTCTGAAGGCCATATCCCGGAAGGCATCACCACCGGATTCATCGTTATCTTCTCGCTCTCGCGCTTTGCGCTCAGCCCTCGAAACCATTTTCTTATTCCCATCGTCTCTGTCTTTTCTATTATCACGTTCCCCTTCTTCTTTCCGTCCCCGCCAAAACTTTCCCTCTCTATAGCCTCTATAATCTCTATGGCTTCTATCTCTCCCCGCCAGCCATCCTTTTCTGCTCTATCCCTATTCCGACAGCCATAACCGCTGTCACACACCCGTCTATCTTCAGGTTCGCGCTCTTCTTAATAGGTTTTCGGTTTTCCATCTTGTCGACATCCATCACGGCATTGTCAAAGCAGTAGGCATTAATCGGATTTGGCTCGAAATTTATGCGCTCATTGAAAACGAGTTCCTCCATCGCCTCACAAGCTCTCGTGAAGTAGTAGTAGGTCTGCTTGTATTCTTTCATGTACCGGCCGCCTCCGAGGGCGTTCATCGTGTTTTGGAAGGTCTGTGCTCTATTCGGGTCGTAACCGATGCCTAATATCCTTACCCATTGTCCTGCCCTGTAGATATCCTGTGCTATCTGCTCATAGTCTATCGTGGTCTCGCCGCATACGTGCATCCAGCCGTTTTGCACCCAAAACCTGTAAAGCTCTTTGTTGGGGTGTTCTTCCAAGGTCTTTCTCGGTAGGTAGTAGTCGGTGCGGATATAGGCTTTGCGCTCATTTCGAAGATAGAGCAGGTAACTGACGGCGGAAAAGTCATCCTTAACGCTGAGGTCTACGCCAACCTCGCAGTCGGGCCGGTAGCCTAACTGCTTAATGTCTATCTGCTTATAGAGGGAGCGTATCTGCTCGCCTGTTATCCATGTTTCGGCAGTTCCGGTCTCAAAGACGTTGAGCAGCTTGGTGCGGAAGGCTTTCATATCGTCACGGCTGGTCTGTGCTTTGTTCCACATGTCCTCATACCAGCCTTCTTTCACGGTGACTCCAAGATGGGGCTGTACTTTGTGCCACGTCATGGGACTGCCTTCCTCATCGTCTACGTCGGGCATGAAGAGGTGGGCAAACTGACGGTCATCGTCTGCCTCGCCTCGAAGGACTTGCTTGCAGTGCTCCAACATGCTCACAAAGGGGGTGTCGGTCTTGTCACTGGCCGTGGTGATGGTCACGACAAGAGGATTCTCACGCATACCCATCGAGGTGGTGAGCACGTTGTACAAGTCGGCACTCTGTGCCTGTGAATACTCATCGTTTATCACAACGGAGGCATTCAAACCGTCGAGCTTGTCAGCACTCGAACTCAGACATCGAATGAAGCTCTCCCTTTGTGGGTTGTCTTTCCAACTGACAAGCTCCCGGTTCAGCTTAAAATGGCTCAGACCGGGGTCCATGCCTCGAAGGACTCCACGTATCTCGTCAAAGCATATCTTGGCCTGCTGATAAGTGTTGGCCGTGGTGTAGCACTGAGAGTTTCGGTCTCCGAAAAGCAGGTCATAAACGGCCAAAGATGCCACCTCGGTGGTCTTGGAAAATTTGCGGGGGACGAACAGCAACACATCATGGAAGAGCCGGTGACTGTCGTCTGTATAAAAGCCCACAATATTCGCAAACTGGAACACCTGTACGGGGGTCATCTCATAGCTCTGTCGCCCATGAACGCCGGAAAACTTCAGGCTCTCGTAGAAGCTGATGAACTGCTTAACTTTGTCAACTCTAAAGTCGTACTCGTCGAGCATCTGAAGGAATCGCTCAAGTGCGAGCAGCTCATAAAGGTTGTGGCACTCTGGATGACTGATTAGGCTCTGGGCATACTGTCTCAGCCGTTTGTCTATCTGTCCTAAACGATATGACCCGATGTCGATTCCCGCAAGACGGCCGACGCAGGTTTTCTTCAGCTCCCGCTCTTTCTCCCTCTCATCCTCCGTCATGCCCTCTTGTATTTTCGAACTTTCGGCTGCTCGATGCGCTCCATAATACTCATCAGGTTGTCACCGCTCCGTGGACGGGTGTCCTTTTCCTGCGCGATGAAGCCTGCGGGCTTAGCTACCATCAGCCCTAAGTCGCGGTTATATTTCCTAATCAGTTCGGCCAAAGTACTCAAGAATGGGGCGGCGGGATTCAAAAGGTTGCGCTCATCCTGCTCACGGCTTTTCTGCGTGATCAATATTTCCTTGCTCACCACATCACTCACCCTGTCGAACTGCTCATAGAGCATAGCGAGTTTCTCGACCGTGATGTCCAAGCTCTCATCATATACGCCGCGAGCCTCTAACGCCGCGCGTATCTTCTCAACATATTCTGTCTTTCCCATTTTATTTGTATTTCTCATAATTACAAACAAAATGGCTTTTTGTCTCCTCCTTGTATAGCTTCTATCGCCCCTATAGCTTCTATAGCTTCTATTTCTACTATAGCTTCTATAGTCTCTATAGCTCCTATATCCCGAAATCCCCTAAAAAAGCTTCCACCGCTTCATCCCTCGCCTTCACCTCCACCCCCGTCCGCTTAGCCTGCTTCATCGCCCTATGCACCCTCACATGACATTCATGGCAGAGCGCCTTCAGATTGTCTTTGTCGAAGGCCAGACGTTCCATTCCGCTCTTGTCCCTCGCCGTGCCGATAGGCTTCACATGGTGCACCTCCTCAGCCCGTTGGTCGAGTACCCCTCTGCGCTCGCACTCCTCACAAAAGGGGTGGCGGCTGATGTACCACTCTCGCAACTCATGCCATCTGCGACTCTGTATGAGCTCCTTGTAATAACGACGCTTCCAGTCGCGCTTCATCGTCTGCCGTTTATGTCGGCGGGCCACTCACGCACGCCTCCCTCGGTTTCCATCTCCGAAAACATACTGCGTATCTCACCGCTGATGTCCTCATCCTCATCTCCTACATCCACGAAACTGTGCAGGCTCAGCTTACCGTCACAGGCCAGTCGCAGGTCATGCACTATAGCAAACAGTAGACTGCGAATAAGGTTCGACACGGTCGGAAAATTCCCTCGCTTGCTAAGCTCGGACAGCATACGCCACTCTCCCTCGGTAAGCCTCATCGACACTCTGCGGCACTTGTAGTCTTTCTTGCTCATATTTGCTGTGTTTATCTTCCTAATCGCAAATATAGCAATTATTTAGACTATTTCAAAATAAATAGGCCGCTATTTC
>OMVH01000272.1 GCA_900314365.1 uncultured Prevotella sp.
GCATATGTTTTACAAGGCCAAAATAGGGCTTTTTCGGGCCTTTTTAAGCAGTTTTAGGGGGTCCTAACAGGTCTGCAAAAATGTAAATACTTAATATATAAGCAGTTACAAACTCTTCCTATTTTGGCGTATTTGAGAGCAAAGTAAGTCTTGCTTCAAAATATGCCCGTATTTTGGCACTTTCGCGTTTCTTTTTCTTTACAAACTTTCTTGAGACCTTTGATTTTTGATACGCATTTTTGAGTCGAAGTCAGGAGAGTGTGCAATAAAATTTCAGTCGCAAGCAGTAGTAATCTTTGGTATGCCCGAAAGAAGGATGGACATCCCCCATGCTCAAACAGAGATGCCCCTCCCAGTTGCCCACAAGCAAGGATTGAAGAACATGCAGGACCCGGAAAACTTATAGAAGTATAAAAATTTAGCCGAATGCAACCAACTATACAATATTTGTCGTAACTTTGCCGCCCGTAAAAAAGGATAACTGTGAAGTTGAAAACACCGTAGAGTTTTAGTTGCTCCGGGCCGTAAAGGCAAGGACACCAAAGGTCTAAGATGCGGATATTGAGCATAAGGTATTCATTTGATTGAAGTCATGGACCGACAAGTATTCCAAACCGATTCCCGTTCGAGATGGACGCGCTTCAAGTGGAGCATAGGAATCATCCTCACCATTATTGTACTCTTAGTAGTGGTCTTCGTGGTCATGTTTTTCGTCGACCGCAACCCCAACATGCCTTTTAAGGAAGAGTTCCGGAGCGCTCTCACCGCCGAGAAGCCCTTCATGAGAAAAAACAAGATAGCACGGGAGTACAACTCTTTCCGCAGTTTCTTTCGGGAGAAGAAAGCCCATTCCAACTACGACAAATGGTCGCAGCTACGCAAGTCCAAAGTCACCCGCTTCGGAGGCCACACCAACAAGTACATCGCTTCATGGAACGACCACAAGGCCGGTATCAGGGCCGCCTTCTATGTGAGCTGGGACCCTGCCTCCTACGCTTCGCTCAAAGAGAGCGCCAAGAGCCTCAACCTCGTTATTCCGGAGTGGTTCTTCATCAATCCTGCCACATCCAAGGTGGAAGAAAAAATCGACCACAAAGGCTACGAGCTGATGCGCAAGTCCGGTATACCCATTATGCCCATGCTGACGAATGCCTACCAGGGCGAGTTTCGGTCTGCGGGCATTGCGCGCATCCTTCATAGCGAGCAGCGCCGTTCAGCCGTCATCAGCCAACTGGTAGCCACCTGCGAGCGGCATCATTTTGCCGGTATCAACATCGACTTTGAGGAGTTGCGCGAGGCATCCAACGAGAGTCTGACGGCCTTTGTCAGAGAACTCTCCACAGCCTTCCACAAGCGCGGCCTCTATGTCACCCAGGATATAGAGCCCGGCAACGAGGACTACGACGTCAGGGAACTGGCCAAATACGACGACTACCTCATACTCATGGCCTACGATGAGCACTCCACAACGAGTGCCCCGGGCCCGGTGTCCTCACAGCAATGGGTGGGCAAGGTGCTCGACAAGCTCGCCTCTCAGATTCCCGAACAGAAGATTATTCTCGGCCTGGGAGCCTACGGTTATGACTGGACGGCCAAAGGCGACAACAACCAGAGCGTAGCCATCCATGAAGCCATGTCGTTGGCTGCCGACACAGGCTCACCCATAAGCTTCGACGACGACACCTACAGCCTGAGCTTCTCCTACGACGACCAGAGCGACGTCACCCACCAGGTGTTCTTCAATGATGCCGCCACCAACTTCAATACCATGCGCTATGGCTGCGAGTACGGTGTGGCAGGTTTCAGTGTCTGGCGTTTGGGCAGCGAGGACCACCGCCTTTGGAAGTTCTACGCCAAAGACCTCTCCATGCCCCACGTGACGCACCTCCGCATCGGCGACCTTGAGCTTCTTGAGGGTGACAAGACCGCCACCTATCTCGGCGAGGGCGAGGTGCTCGATGTCATTGGCACGCCCCACGACGGCTACGCCCACATCGACATGGACAACGAGGACTTTCTTATCAGTGACGAACAATACACGCAGATTCCCACCTCCTACGAACTGGAGAAGCACGGCAGCTGCGGCCCCAAGGACCTGTTGCTCACCTTCGACGACGGCCCCGACGCACGCTGGACCCCACAAGTGCTGCGCATACTCCGCGACCACAACGTCCACGCCGCTTTCTTCATGGTGGGACTGATGATGGAGAAGAATCTGCCGCTCGTGAGGAAAGTCTACGACGAGGGCAACATCATCGGCGACCACACCTTCACCCACCACAACGTGGCCCTCAACTCACCCGCCCGCACCTACATGGAACTACGGCTGACGCGTATGCTCGTAGAGTGCATCACGGGGCGCAGCACCATTCTCTTCCGTGCACCTTACAATGCCGACAGCGACCCATCGGGCAACGAAGAGCTCATACCGCTCGTTGAGGCACGGAAGCAGAACTTCATGGATGTCGGCGAGTCTATCGACCCTAACGACTGGGAGCCCGGTGTCGACGCCAACACCATCTTTAACCGGGTCATCAAAGGCGTGGAACACGGTGACGGCCACATCATTCTGCTTCATGACGCCGGCGGCACCACGCGAAAGGAAACCGTGAAGGCTTTGCCCCGCATCATCGAGTACCTGCAGGCTAAAGGCTACCACTTTATTACCCTCGACCAATATCTCGGTAAGAGCAAGGACAAGCTCATGCCGCAGGTTCCAAAAGGTAAGGAGTACTATGCCATGCAGGCCAACCTCACCCTGGCCGAAGGCCTCTACGCTGCAGGCAGCTTCGTGACAGCCCTGTTCATCATCTTCCTTGTTTTGGGAATCGGACGGTTGGTTTTCATGTACATTCTCGTACTGAAAGAGCGTAAGCATGAGCGCGCACTGGAATCGTCGCTCCTCCACATTCCCTCCGACAGGCCTAAGGTCACCATCATCGTACCGGCCTACAATGAAGAGGTCGATGCCGTACCCTCGCTGTCCAATCTTCTCCATCAGGACTATCCTAATTACGACATCGTCTTTGTCGACGACGGCAGCAAGGATGACACTTACAAGAAGGTGAAGGCTGCTTTTGGCAACAACGCCAAAGTTCATATCTATACCAAGCCCAACGGCGGCAAGGCCTCGGCCCTTAACTTTGGCATTGCCCACACCGATGCTGAATACGTGGTCTGTATCGATGCTGACACGAAGCTGAAAGCCAATGCCGTATCCATGCTCATGCGTCATTTCTTCGTCGACAAGTCCGGTCGTGTGGGAGCCGTAGCAGGCAGCGTGAAGGTAGGCAACCAAGTGAACATGCTCACCAAATGGCAGGCCATCGAATACACTACAAGCCAGAACTTCGACCGTATGGCCTATTCAGCCATCAACGCCATCACGGTAGTTCCCGGCGCCATAGGCGCCTTCCGCCGCAAGGCCATCATTGATGCGGGCGGACTGACCACCGACACATTGGCCGAAGACTGCGACCTCACTATCAGGGTGAACAAGGCAGGCTATAGAATAGAAAACGAAAATGGAGCCGTTGCCCTCACGGAGGCACCCGAGAAACTTGGACAGTTCATCAAGCAGCGCACGCGCTGGTGCTTCGGCATCATGCAGACATTCTGGAAGAATCGCGCCGCCATGTTCCGCCCCAAGTACCGCGGCCTGGGCCTGTGGGCACTGCCCAACATGCTGGTCTTCCAGTTCATCATCCCCACCTTCTCCCCCTTGGCCGACGTGCTGATGGTGGCAGGACTGTTCACCGGCAACGTCTTGCAGGTGCTGTTCTACTATCTGCTCTTCCTTCTCGTCGATGCCAGCATCTCCATCATGGCTTATCTCCATGAGCACGAGAAGCTGTGGGTGCTCTTCTGGATAATACCTCAGAGACTCTGCTATCGCTGGATTATGTACGTGGTGCTTTTCAAAAGCTATGCCAAAGCCATTAAGGGCGAGCTCCAGTCGTGGGGCGTTCTGAAACGTACGGGTAGCGTAGGCGAAGTGAAATAAACAAACACCAGACTCATATGAACAACAAACTGTCCATCTGCCAGCCGTCTACTTGCGGGCTTGCCCTTCGACACAGCCTTGGCATAGAAGAAACAGGGAGGGCCTGCTCATGCTGAAAGACTTTCTGTTAGTAGGAGCAGGGAGCTTCCTAGGCGGGGGCTCTCGATATCTGCTCTCCAAGCTCATTCAGGCCTGGGTGCCTGTGTCGTTTCCCTTTGGCACCTTCACCGTCAACATCCTTGGTTGTCTGCTCATCGGCTTTCTCTCTGGTCTTCAGTACTCCGGAGGATGGATGTCGCCTTCGACCAAGCTTATTCTCACCACGGGATTCTGTGGAGGCTTCACCACATTCTCCACATTCATGAACGAGAGCACAGCACTGATGCGCGACGGCAACACGCTCTACTTAGGGCTGTACATAGCTTTGAGCCTGATGCTCGGTATGGTGGCCGTTGTAGCAGGACATGCTTTTTCTAAAATGATTTGAATATGGAAAAGATTCTTCGCTTCTACCTGAGCAACACCGACACCATCGGCCACGCATCGCTCTACGAGGAAATAGCACGGGCAGCAAAGCGCGAGGGGCTCGCCGGCGCCACTGTCATGCAGGGCATCATGGGCTTTGGCCATGCCAGCGAGCTGCGCTCTAACAAGTTTTGGGAACTGAACGTGAAATACCCCGTTGTGGTGGAAATCATCGACGAGGAAAAGCCTCTGCGCGCCTTCCTTGAGAAAGTGCTGCCTGTTGTGCAGTCGCAGCCCAAAGGCTGTCTGGTGACGATGCAGGACATCGACATTGTCATGCGCAAGTAGCACCCGGCAGCCACGAGTCTACTGCAACGTCACCTTTACGCTCTTCAAATCGCTTTCGGCACTGGAGCTGCCCGCACTGATGACGTATTCTCCCGGAACGAAGCGCATAGTATTGGTTCCGGCATCCCAAGTCGTAAGATTCTTGCGTGGCAAGTCAATGCTTACCTCAGCCTTCTGCCCCGGTTGCAACATGACACGCTTGAAGCCTCGCAACGACCTTATAGGGCCTCCTGTGTCATCAAGACGTCGCAGGTAGACTTGAACGACCTCCGTGCCAGGTCTCTTTCCCGTATTGCGCACCGTCAAGCTAACCTTGCCGTTGGCATAGCTCGGCTTTGAAAGACTAAAGGTTGTGTAACTCAGACCGAAGCCGAAAGGAAACAAGGGCTTATCCTGGAGATAGCGGTAAGTGCGTCCCTGCATACGGTAATCTTCGTAGCCGGGCAGTTGTTCCGTGTTACGATAGAAAGTCACAGGCAGTTTGCCACAGGGATTAAACTCACCGAAAAGCACCTGGGCCACAGCCTCACCGGCCGCTTCTCCTCCATACCAAGCTTGCAGGATAGCATCGGCGTTGCGCGTCTCGGGCTCCAGTCCCACAGCACTTCCCGAGCAGTTTACCAGCACCACCTTCTTGCCCATATCGTGAAGCAAGCCGATGACCTTGCGCTGTGCCGACGGAAGTTCTATGCTCGTACGGTCGCCGCCGCGGAATCCCGGCAGGTCGACAGACATCTCCTCACCTTCCAGCCGCGGTGAGATTCCTCCCACGAAGACCACTACATCAGCCCTCTTGATACTTGCATTATCAACCGAAGCCTGCTGGATCATGAGGTTGAAACCAGGCAGATAGACAGCCTGTGGCGCACGTTTTCTGATACCGTCAAGGATGGTTACGGTCTTTCGGGGAAAACCATTGTAATTGCCCCACATGGCGGTATCGGCGATGGCATTTTCTCCCAACACCACTATACGCTGTCCGGGATGCAAGGGAAGCAACCCTCCACGGTTCTGTAACAGAGTCATCGACTCCAGCGCCATCTGTAAAGCATGTGCGTGATGGCCGGCTGAAGCCACCACGCTCATGGGTATTTGAGTCCAGGCAACCAAAGAATCAGCATCGAAATCACCTAAGCGGAAGCGTGCTTCAAAGAGTCTGCACAGGCTCGTATCAAGTCGCGACTCGCTGATTTCTCCCTTTTCGACAGCCTCAGAAAGCGACCTGAAGCTGCTGCCACATTCCACATCAGTACCTGCAAGTACGGCTTTAGCCGAAGCCTCGTGAGCAGTGGGCGCGTAGTGATGACCATGAGGCGAGAAGAAATCGTCGATAGCTCCACAGTCGCTCGTCACGAGTCCCTTGAAGTGCCACTCATTACGCAATATCTGTTGCAGATAACGACTGTTGCCACAACAAGGTTTTCCGTCCATGCTGTGATAGGCGCACATCACCTCAGCCACCTGTCCCTCTTCGACGAGAGCTTTGAATGCCGGCAGATAGGTTTCCCACAAATCACGGGCAGGCAGACTTTCGATGTCGAAGCTGTGACGGCTCCACTCGGGTCCACTATGAACGGCAAAATGCTTTGCGCAGGCCAGTGTCTTGGCATAGCGTGCACTGGCAGGCCCCTGCAGGCCACGCACCACAGCGAGTCCCATAACACTCGTCAGATAGGGATCTTCGCCATAGGTCTCCTGTCCGCGCCCCCATCTGGGGTCACGAAAGATGTTGATATTGGGCGTCCAAAAGCTCAGCCCTGCATACTGTCTGAGCTTTCCACTGCGTCGTGCCTCAGTATTCTTTGCCCTTGCTTCATCGCTCACATCGGTGAAGCACTGCTGCAGAAGTGCATCGTCGAATGAGGCTGCCATGCCAATGGTGACGGGATAGACCGTGGCCAGACCGTTGCGCCCTACCCCATGCAAAGCTTCATTCCACCAGGGGAAAGCAGGTATACCGAGCCTGCCGATAGCAGGCGAGTGGTTCTGCATAAGGGCTATTTTCTCCTTCAACGACAGCCGTGCCACCAAGTCGGCAGCCCGCTGAGCAGGTGAGAGCTTAGGGTTCTTGTAAGGCTCCTGCGCCATCACTCCTATGGACGACAGCACAAGAAACAAAGCGGATAGCAATAATGTTCTCATATTTGAGTAGGTTTAAGTTCATCGTTTTCTATTTCATATCCCATACATGCGAAAAGCAGCCCGAGCCCACCGTAACCTTCTCCGGCAGAAGGTGCATCTACGGCCGGAAGCGGATGGTCATCCGGGTGCCCCTGCCCTCATCAGACTCCACATGCAGTCGTGCTTGGCATTTGTCCAGAATGGCTTTCGCCAATGAGAGTCCCACGCCATGTCCCGCCATAGCCCCCGTGTTGGAAGCACGATAGAAAGGCTCGAATATGTGAGGCACGTCGCGCTTAGGAATGCCGATGCCATGATCTTCGATGCTGACACAATGATTGCAGGCCGTCACAGAGACTGGTTTGCCGCCTGAATACTTCACCGCATTATTGATGAGATTGTGAAAAGCTATCTGCAGCAGCCGCGGATCGCCATGTACCGTAAAGTCCTGCCGGATGTCGATTTCAAGTCCAGGCAACTGCTCTTCCCGGATGAGTTGCGACACAGGACAACTTCCCTCCGCCACAGCCTCATTGCCTCTGACGTGCGAGAACTGCAACAAATCGTGCATGATACCGATGACGCGGTTGGTCTCAGCCTCGATGCGTCGCAGAATGTCCTTATAGTCACTCACTTCATAGTCTCTGAGCAGAGCCACCTCACACTCGCCCTGTATGGCCGTAAGGGGATTGTTGATTTCGTGCGAGGCATTGTTGACGAACATCTTCTCTATCTGATAATCGCGGTCGATGCGATCGAGCATGCGCATGGCGTAAAGGCGGCTGATGAGCCAAAGCACACCGGCAGAGACAAGTACCAGAAAGAGGAGCGTCCAACGCAAGGTCTGCGACACCTCGGCCCCGTAGGGATTACGGCTGAGCACAATGACGGCAAAGGTACCCGTATTGTCATAATAGACGAAGGCTGTGCCCACCTCCTGCCCATGCTCAAAGTTGACAGTGCGGTTGGCATACAGCTCGTCAATCTGACCGGCTGACAGGTAAACGGAAAGCGAACGACGCGCCTGCTGACGGTTGTCAACCCGGATGAACAGCTCCTTCGACGTGGGGATAGAGTTCTTGCGACGCAACACCACATTGCGGTACTTCACGGGATCGAGCTCATCCTTCGAGAACTTCTCCTCAGCCACGGCGTGCGCTTTCTCCTCCATATAACGGAAATAGAGGTTCCGGATATAATTGGATGCGAAGAAATAGAACACCAGCCCCACGATGAGCACAAGCCCTATGGTGATGCCGGAATAAATAAGTGATATCTTATGACCTGTTGTCATGCTCCATTGTTTTCAGGCAGTAGCCCTCGCCCACCACCGTGCGGATAAGCTTATGGCTGAACCCCTCGTCGATTTTCTGCCTCAGATAACGCACGTAGACATCCACCACATTGGTGTTTGTGTCGAAATCCTTATCCCACACATCACGCAGCAGTTGCCGTCGTGAGAGTGTTTCGCCCTCGTGCCGCATCATGTATTCGAGAAGCCTGTACTCCTTCGTGCTCAGGTCCACCTCGCGATGCTGCCGCCTTGCTTTGTGCGTAGCAGCATCGATACTCAGTTCACCGCAAGTCAAGGGTTGAGCCTGCTGATAGCTTTCCACCCTTCGGAGCAGAGCGTTGATACGAGCCAGCAATTCTGTAAACTTGAAAGGCTTCACCATGTAGTCGTCGGCTCCAGCCTGTAAGCCCAACACTATGTCGTCGGTGGTGCCCAGGGCTGTAAGCATCAACACGGGAAGCTTGTAGCCATAGCTGTCGCGAAGCCGCCGACACACTTCAAGCCCAGTCAGACCGGGCATTCGGATGTCGAGCAGAGCGAGATCATAGTCCTGTCGCTCTTGCAGTATCTCCCATGCCTCGTCGCCGCGTCGCACACTGTCCACCTTGTAGCCAAAGCTTTCCAAGCCACGACAAACAAAGTCTGCAATGTTCTCCTCGTCCTCTGCCAATAAGATGCATTTCATATCTATTGTCTCTATATCAGGAATACGATGGTATCACCGTTGCAAAAATAAGACTTTTACATGAGAGCAACAAGGGAAAGTAAGTATTTCCAGACTTTGCTGATGCGTCAGCCCACATAACGGTCTTTCGCAGCTCTTGCTCTCTACCCACCACAAGCAGTCAATCACGGTTTGGCTCAAAATGAAAAAATATAAGAAACGACGACCCTGAAATGTCTCAAAAACGGCCTTGCTCAGAAGAAATTCGACTTTGGCTCCGAAAAACGCCATTTTTGAATAAAACACAACTAATTATCATTCAGTACATTACATTATAAAGACATATTCACAGGTCAACAATTCCGGTATTTTGAGGCCCAAAAGGGGCGATTTTAGGCCAGCAAAACCTATACTTTTAGCCGATGAAAGTCCTATCACGAGGCGCTCGTGGTCCGATCACGAGACGCTCGTAGTCCTATCTCGACCGTATGGCACTCTGAAAAGAGTCGAAAAGAAGTCCTTTTCGCTCTCTTTTAAAGATTTTGATGTTAGAATATTGTAACGTTCCGACAACAACATTATACTCATTCCAAGACAACACTGACCAATGTCTCTCCCTAATCAAAGACATTGACACCTAAATAACATCCCCCGTAAACAGTTCCTTATTACTCAAGGCTAAGACGCATCACACTTATCCACCACATCACCTTAAAAGCATCACAAAAGTAAGACCACTACCTGCCTTTCTCTTTCCGTTCTGCCTTGACATTTGTAAAGTTCAGGCTCCTCTCCAAGCTCTCCCGATGGGTCACCGAACGGTCATAAACCACAACAAGTAACTGTCGGCGACGGAACCAGGACACAGAAAAGACACCAGGGAGGTTGCGCTTTATTGAGTCGAGGCGTTGCTTGTCCAAGGTATCTGTCAGCTGGACCTTCAGTATCTGAAAACGGCTATGGGCAGAAACCACCTGCACGGACGCCAGCCACACAGCCAGCACCAGTGCAGTAAGGACACGCCGACTCGACCAATGTAAGCACCGATTCATAAGGACTACCTGAGCTTCTTGATGTTTACATGGCTATAGACTCTCTCTACTACGAGGGGGAAGATGAAGAGGGTGAAGAGCGTGGCACCCATCAGTCCGCCGATGATGACGGTGGCCAAAGGCCGCTGGCTCTCACTGCCGATGCCGTGGCTCAAGGCTGCCGGCATGAGGCCGAGAGTGGCCATCATGGCTGTCATCAGCACACTGCGGATGCGGGAGTGCATGCCGCGCGTCACAGCCTCGGGCAAGGCGTAGCGGTGGCGTAGGAAGTGCTTGATGTCCATGAGCATGATGACACCATTCTGGATGCAGATGCCGA
>OMVH01000271.1 GCA_900314365.1 uncultured Prevotella sp.
CAAAGGAAAGAAACCAATATATTAAAAACATATGAAACAAACCATTCTCGTTACTGGCGGAACCGGATTCATCGGTTCCCACACCACGGTAGAGCTCATCGAAGCTGGCTACAAAGTGGTTATAGTCGACAACCTGTCGAACTCCAAGATAGAGGTTCTCGACGGAATAGAAAAGATTACCGGCGTGCGCCCTGCTTTCGAGGAGGTGGATCTTCGCGACAAGGAGGCCACTGAAGGAGTTTTCCGCAAATATCCCGACATAGAGGGCATCATTCATTTCGCTGCTTCAAAAGCCGTCGGAGAGAGCGTGCAGAAGCCTTTGCTCTACTATCGCAACAACATCGTTTCACTCGTCAATCTGCTTGAGCTCATGCCCAAGTACGATGTCAAGGGCATCATCTTTTCCAGCAGCTGCACCGTCTACGGACAGCCTAAGCCCGAGAATCTGCCCGTCACCGAGGATGCTCCCCACCAGAAGGCAACGTCGCCCTACGGCAACACGAAGGAGATTAACGAGCAGATAATCTTTGATTACATTCACAGTGGCGCTCCCATCAAGAGTGTTGTGCTGCGCTATTTCAATCCCATTGGAGCCCATCCCTCGGCTCTCATCGGTGAACTGCCCAACGGTGTTCCCGCCAATCTTATTCCTTACGTCACGCAAACGGCCATTGGTATCCGCAAGGAGCTCACCATCTTCGGCAACGACTACGACACTCCCGACGGCACCTGCATCCGCGACTATATCTATGTGGTCGATCTTGCAAAGGCTCACGTGGCTGCCATGGCCCGTGTCCTCGACCAGGATACTGACCCGATAGAGTACTTCAACATCGGAACCGGCAAGGGCAACTCCACGCTTGAGATTGTCACCACTTTCGAGGAGGCAACAGGGGTGAAACTGAACTGGAAGTACGGACCGCGCCGTGAGGGCGACATTGAGAAGATATGGGGCGACTGCACGAAGGCCAACAAGGTGCTGGGCTGGAAGGCTGAGACTCCGCTTGCCGACGTGCTGCGCAGTGCGTGGAAATGGCAGCTGAAACTGCGTGAGGACGGAGTGATGTAAGTCTCCGCCTCCACTCCAACGCAAAGGGTGCTGAATGTGGTTTCTCCTGCTCATGCAGTTGTTGCCACTTCCAGCACCCTTTTTTATATACCAAATGATTGTAGACAGCTTTCCCCTTAGCGATGTCGCAGGGGTTGAGCGGTGGAGCTTACTCCTTGGATTCTGATTTCTTGGCGAAGCGCTCTTTCATCTTGGCTGCATCTTCCTGGTACTTCGTGTACTGCTCGGTAGTGAAGATGCCCTTCAGCTCCTTTTCGTAAGCCTCCCTGTTAGCCTTCATCTCAGCAAAGCGTGCCTTTATCTCCTCTCTCGAAGGACGCCGGCGCTGTATTGCGCTGTCGTTAGGAGCGCCCTCCGGTCTTTGCCTTCCACCGGGACGCGGACCCATGCGCCTGCCTCCGAAGGGACCCGCCATCTTTCCGGCATACTTTGTATTGAGTTCCAGCAGCTGCTTGGCCTGAGTGTCGTTGAGCCCGTAACGCTTCACTGTACGCTCGGTGCGCTCTTTTATCATCTCTTCCTTTGAGGGGCGGCTTGCGCTTCTGCTGTCCTCTGTCTGCGCGAATGTCGCGCTGCTTAATGCGAATAGGGCAATCATTGCCACAATAATCTTCTTCATTGTCTTGTCTCTTTTTAGTTGGTTCTTTCCCGGAGTGCAACCGCCATGTCGACCTGTCGGAAGAACTCCGTTTTCTTTTATTTAATTCGCTATTTTGACGCAGCGCGGCAGTCGAAGTTTAAATCCGGTGGTTGCAATCTTCCGGTGTTTAACTTTCGTTAAGTGCCGGTGACAATAGCAGGGATAAAGCAAGAAGGAATCAGGAACGGTGTTAAGATAACGTTAAGAAAAAAGGTAAGTTGGATTTTTCCACACAATTTTCTTTCCTTATAGGATGTTTGTCACAATAATTTCGTACATTTGCAAAGATAAATCATCACGAACGTAAAAAGGGTATTATTATGAAGGACTTCTTCAAGTACGTTTTCGCTTCCCTTGTGGGATTGGTAGTTTTTTCAATCCTTGTGAGCATCATCAGCGTGCTGAGCCTTGTGGGCATGGTGGCTTCGAGCAATGCCTCGGCCAGCATCGGCAGCAATTCCGTGCTGTCCATCAATCTTTCAGGTAACTATGAGGAGCGCGCAGCCGACAATCTGTTCTCAAGCTTCTTGGGTGACTACTACAGTTCAAACGGTCTCGCGGAGACACTCTCAGCCATCCGCAAGGCAAAGGACAACAAGAATATAAAAGGTATCTATCTCGAGGCCGGGCTGCTTGCGGCCGACTTTGCACAGGGCGAGGAGCTGCGCGATGCGCTGAAGGATTTCCGAAGCAGCGGCAAGTGGATTGTGGCCTATGCCGACAGCTATACGGCCAAGGCCTACTACATCTGCTCCGTGGCCGACAAGGTGTATCTCAATCCCAGCGGTATGATCGACTGGCACGGCATCGGCGCGCAGCCTATCTACGTGAAAGACCTTCTGGCCAAGTTCGGAGTCAGGATGCAGGTGCTCAAAGTGGGAAAATACAAGAGCGCCACTGAGATGTTCACCGAGGAGAAGATGAGCGATGCCGACCGGCAGCAGACCCAAGCCTACATCAGCGGACTGTGGAGCAACGTCTGCAAGGCCGTTTCCGAGAGCCGCAAGGTCAGCGTGGCCTCATTGAACACCTACGCCGACAGTCTCATCACCTTCTCTGCTCCTACGGATTACGTGAAGATGAAACTTGTTGACAAACTGCTCTACGCCGACGAGGTGAAGGCTGAGGTCAAGAAGCGTCTCGGGCTCGATGAGGATAAGTCCGTCAGCCAGGTGAGCGTCAGCGACATGGCCAGCGTCAGCGAGAAGAAGAAGGGCGGGGAGATAGCTGTCTACTATGCCTTCGGCGACATCGTTGATACTCCTGCCGAGGGGTTGGCCGGACAGGAGAGCCATCAGATTGTAGGGCCCGACGTCTGTTCCGACCTTGAGGACCTCATGACCGACGACGATGTCAAGGCTGTCGTCATCCGCGTCAACTCCGGCGGAGGCAGCGCTTATGCCTCCGAGCAGATTTGGCATCAGGTGGAGCGCCTCAAGGCCAAGAAGCCCGTTGTTGTCTCAATGGGTGGAATGGCTGCCTCGGGCGGCTACTATATGAGCTGCGGAGCCAACTATATCTTCGCTGAACCCACGACGCTCACCGGAAGCATCGGCATCTTCGGCATGATTCCGGATGTCAGTCAGCTGCTCACGCAGAAACTGGGCGTAAAGTTCGATGAGGTGAAGACCAACCGCAATGCCACCTTCGGCACTCCCTCACGGCCGATGAGCGACGAGGAGCAGCGCCTCATGCGGGCTTACATCGACCGCGGCTACGACCTCTTTTGCAAGCGTGTGGCCCAGGGCCGGCATATGAGTCAGCAGCGCGTCAACTCCCTGGCCCAGGGACACGTCTACCTCGGTCAGGATGCGCTCCCACTGAAACTCGTGGATGAGCTTGGCGGAATCAACAAGGCAGTGGCAAAGGCCGCCGCACTGGCAAAACTCAAGGAATGGCACACCACAGCCTACCCCGCTCCGGCCAGCTGGCTGGATGAGCTTGCCACCACCTCAACGGTGGACAACTACCTCAGCGACAAGCTCAGAGCCTCGATGGGCGAATATTATGAGCCATTCATGCTTCTGAAGAGTCTCAGTAGTCAGAGTGCTATTCAAGCCCGAATACCCTATTGGATTAACCTCAAGTAAAACAGATAGAAAAACAAATTGGATAAAGAAGAAAATCAATGAGAGTGGAAGGCGATTTCATACACATCAACGACTGGCTGCTGCCCCTGAGTTGGCTTTACGGGCTCGTGGTGAAACTGCGCAATAAGCTCTTCGACCTCGGCCTTCTGCGCCAGCACAGCTTTAGCATTCCCGTCATCGGTGTGGGCAACATCACAGTCGGCGGCTCCGGGAAGACCCCCCATGTGGAGTATCTCATCAGCCTGCTCCAGAACCGAACTAAGGTTGCTGTGCTCTCACGTGGCTACCGGCGCAGGACCCATGGCTATCAGCTGGCCGGAAAAAATTCCACCGCCGCCGATATAGGCGACGAGCCGTGCCAGATGAAGCGCAAGTTCCGCGACATCCATGTAGCCGTCTGTGCCGATCGTTGCGAGGGAATCAGGCGGCTGACCACCGATGCTGCCACACGCGACACCGGAGTGGTGCTCCTCGACGATGCTTTCCAGCATCGATACGTCAAGCCAGGCATCAACATTCTGCTCGTCGACTACCACAGGCTCATCATCTACGACAAGCTTCTGCCTGCCGGACGGCTTCGTGAGCCTGCAAGTGGAAAGAACCGTGCCGATATCGTCATCGTCAGCAAGTGTCCGGCCGACCTCAAGCCCATGGAGTTCCGCGTGCTCACCAAGGCTCTTAACCTCTTCCCCTTCCAGGAACTCTATTTCACTACGCTCGAATATGGACAGCTCACACAGCTCTTCGGTCGCAGGCAACTCCGCCTTGACGCGCTCCGGGGCAAGCACGTGCTGCTGCTCACCGGCATCGCATCGCCACGGCAGATGATGGAGGACCTCAAACCCTACGGCGCCAGGATTGAACCGATGACCTTTGCCGACCACCATCCCTTCTCTCCCAAGGATGTGGAGCGCATCAACTGCCACTTCGCGGCTATGCCTACGGACAGGATTATCGTCACGACTGAGAAGGATGCCGCCCGGCTTGAGAAACTCAAAGGGCTGAGCCGCGAGGTCAGCAGCAGCCTGTTCGTCCTCCCCGTCCATATCAAGGTCATGCTGGGACAACAGGAGAATTTTGACAATCGGATTCTCAACTACGTCATGAAGCACTCTCCGCGGCCGCATAAGGATTCCTGAAGTCAGGATAATGGCTCGAATGACTCTCCACTCCTCCACCCCTTAGGGAATAAAACAATTGAGAAGAAAACAGACAAAGAATGGATATAGCAAAACTCGGTGAGTTCAGGCTCATCCGCGAACTCACTAAAGACATCAAAATCAAGAACAGTTCCACCCTCTGCGGAGTGGGCGACGACTGTGCCGTGATGCACTATCCCGACAGCGAAGTGCTGGTCACCTCCGACATGCTCATGGAAGGCGTGCATTTTGATCTCACCTACACTGACATGGAGCACTTGGGCTACAAGGCGGCCATGGTGAATCTGAGCGACGTCTTCGCCATGAACGGCACCCCGCGGCAGCTCATCGTCAGCGTGGCTATGGACAAGCGCTTCGAGGTGGAGGACATGCAGTCGCTCTACCACGGCCTCAGTATGGCCTGCGACAAATGGGGAGTCGACATCGCAGGCGGCGACACCACAACCTCGCGCACAGGGCTCGCACTCAGCATCACCTGCATCGGCGAGGCTGCCCGGGGCGACATCGTCTACCGCAACGGAGCCAATGAGACTGACCTAATCTGTGTCAGCGGCGACCTCGGAGCCGCCTACATGGGACTGCAGCTGCTTGAGCGCGAGAAGAGCGTCTACTACGGACAGGTGGAGGAGCTCGAGCGCAAGCTCAAGGAGGCCCGTGCGCAGGGCGACCAGGCGCGCGTCAGGCAGCTCAGCCACGAGCTGAACGGCATGAGCGACTTCCGCCCCGACTTCTCCGGCCGCGAGTATCTCCTGCAACGACAGCTCCAGCCCGAAGCCCGCGGCGACATCATAGCCCGGCTGCGCGAGGCCGGCATACGCCCCACTGCCATGATGGACATCTCAGATGGACTCAGTAGCGAGCTCCACCACATCTGCCAGCAGAGCCACTGCGGATGCCGCATCTACGAGAAGAATCTCCCCATCGACTATCAGACGGCCGTCACGGCTGAGGAATTCAACATGAACGTCACCACCTGCGCTCTCAACGGAGGCGAGGACTACGAGTTGCTCTTCACTGTGCCCATTGGCGACCACGAGAAGGTGGAGGCCCTCGACGACGTGCGACAAATAGGCTACATCACCAGGGAAGAGCTCGGCTGCATGCTCATAGCCCGCGACGGCGGCGAGTTCGAACTGCGTGCCCAGGGCTGGAACCCTCTTGCTGAAGAGAGCTCGGCTGACGGGAAACAATAGCAATAATGAAAATTTCTACTATATTATTACTGTCTGTGATTTTGATTCTAAACAGTTTGGAATTGAAATCACAGACAGTCGTAACCATTCAAAGCAATCATTGTAAGGCAGAGAGAAGTTTATTCCTACACGAAAGAAAGATCGGGGTATATAATAAAAAAGGCAGATTGATTAAATTGCCCGCTGATTATACAACCCGTCAAAAGATTTTTTTAAGCCAGTCTAACAGTCTGATTGATTATGGTATAATTCTAAAATATCCCGAGGTCATATATAAAGATGCATGCGTCATTGCTGATATTTTGTCAAGTTACGACCCAAGCGAAATCTTGTCGTTTACAAAACAAATGGGGGATCAAAAAAAGATTTCCATACACGACATCAATAAGTACTACACTTATCTTGATGCCAGAGTTGACTATGTGCTCGGTATTGACATAATAGTCAAGGACAGTCTTATTACCCAATATAGTTATACATATAAGCCCGACATGTCTGACGTCATTATTTCAAATACATGTGTCTTTACTTATGATGAGAATAACAGGGTTGTAAAATTGAAAGCAACAAATAAACGACACACAGAAACCCGGGAAATCATCTACGAAGCTAAATAACGCAAAGTTTGTCTCCGTCTAACAATTGTTGTCCCTTTGTCTGAC
>OMVH01000270.1 GCA_900314365.1 uncultured Prevotella sp.
GGATCTTGTCGCTGACACAAAGAAAAACCTCGAAAACAGGCTGATGTGGAAGATGTGTCTTTTTCTGATTTTGGTTGTCGTGATTTTGCTTGTTCATTCATCTGCCATGCCTGAAAAAGTTGTCATTCGGCTGACACCGCGTTAGCCTGTTTTTACGGTTTTTCTTGCTGTGATGCAAGCCTTAGGCACGAAGGCTGTTGCTTCTCTGTTGTCGGCTTGCCGAAGCTTGCTTCGAAGCACGCCGACAACAGAGAAGCAACAAAGGGCGCAGCCATTGCATCACAGCAAGTGTTTTGCTGGTTTTGGTCAAAAATAATATGAATGTCTGTCAACCCTTACCTATATAAGAATATTAACAGCATCATTCATTATAATTTAGGGTGACGCATTGACGAAGTCGGGAAAGAATGCGCTGTGTTATATATTTCATGCAGTTTGTTCTTATTCTTCCCTAACCGGCTGCACGCCTGTCAAACTAAACAATAAAGAAAAACACGCATATTAACTCTTTTTAACGGGGGTGGTAGCACGCAATTACTATTTTTACTAACTTTGTGGCGCAAACATCGCTAATCGTCAAAAAACTGCGATTGGCGGTGCCGGGGGATTACACCACGTTTGCAATTCGGCCTTTGATGTTGTGTCGGGCTGAAAGTGGTGGGACGGCTCTTCCTCTTGGTAAATGAAATATCGCTGCGTCCCGTCTTGCAGCAGTTGGCTCGGGCTACATTTGTTGCTCGGCTAAATGCGTGTAAGATAATGGTGACAAACAATAATCATCAACATATTATAGGAAACAACTTGTTTCAGCAGGTGCGTACCGACGTGTTGCAATTTCTATTGGCAGAAAGCACTATAACAAACGAAATTGCTGACTATGTGTCATTCTTAATACACGTGATAGTATTGTCGAGTAACCCAAAAATCACAACAAGTCGTGGAAGAATGGTGTCGTCGTAGCCTAAGCTCTACCAGCCATCAGAATCATTAAAGAATTGAAACAATAAACTTATAGCAATGAATCATTTACGTTTTTTAGTCTTGTTGACTATCCTATTAGCTTCACTTTCGGTAAAAGCAGACAAAAGCGTAGACATTGGCGATCTTGTATACCAACTTAATGATGACAAACATGAAGCCAGTGTTAGCTCTTGTTATCGTGGTTCTAATTCAGGTATCTATCGTTACGAGATACCTGAAAAGATAAATTATGGCGGCGTAGAATACACCGTAGTAGCAATCCTCGACGAATGTTTCTATCAAAGTAATAAAAACGTGAGAAGTGTCTCGATTCCTTCCACAGTGAAAAGCTTAGGAGCAAATTGTTTTACGGGATGTTCTTCTTTAGGCGGCATCGACTTGTCCATGGTGACCAGTTTAGGAGCGGGTTGTTTTAGCGGGTGTTCATCTTTAAAAAGCATCAATTTACCCGTGGTGACCAGTTTAGGAGCCTATTGTTTCAGCGATTGTACGCAGTTGACCTCCGTCAAAATATCAGGTCCCATCACAAACTTGAGTCCCGGCTCCTTTTCTAATTGCGGGGAACTGTCCTCTATTGAGATACCCTCAACAGTAACTGCTTTAGGCGAACTATGCTTTTATGATTGTGAAAATTTGACATCCATCAACCTTCCATCTTCCTTGACGAGCATTGAAAACCGATGTTTTAGAGGTTGTGAGAGTTTGGCTTCCATAGAGATACCCTCTACAGTAACCACTTTAGGCAATGAATGCTTTTATGGCTGTAAAAGTTTGACTTCCATCACTCCCCTTCCATCTTCTTTGACAAGCGTGGGAGAACATTGCTTTTATGGTTGCGGGATAGCCTCCATTAACCTGTTATCATCCTCTCTCACCAGTCTTCCAAATTATTGCTTTGCTAATTGTCAGTCTCTTGAATCGATAGTTCTTCCACACAAAATAACCAGCATCGGAAGTAACTGTTTTGCAGGTTGCAAGAACCTGGAAACGGTTCAGCTGAGCAGTTCATTAACAAGTCTGCCCGCAAATTGCTTCTCTGGATGTGAGATTCTCCAGCCAATGGCTATACCTAACTCCATCACAAGCTTCGGTGCCAATTGCTTCAAAGACTGCCTTGGCTTCGAATCGTTCAGCATTCCAAACACGGTGACCACGCTGGGCGACGGATGCTTTGAGAATTGTAGATTCCTGCAGCATATTAGTATTCCAAATTCAATCACTAAAATTCCAAAACGTTGCTTTTATAACTGCCACAAAATAGTAAATCTCGACTTTCCAAGTAGTATTGATACTATCTATCGGAATTCAATTGCTGTAGACTATGTTTACCTCGAATTAAATGGTTATTCTTACCCAATAAAATCAATAATAAGCAGGAGAAGAACTCCTCCAACCGTTATAGACGACAGCAATGAACAGTATACTCCCTTTAACTATGGCTATAAGAATTCGACAACATTTTGGCCAGGTGTAAAACTCTACGTTCCCGACAATTCCAAGGCAAGATACCGCTCTGCCAAGGGTTGGGAGCTGTTCCCCGATATCGAGAGCCTCAGCCAATACGATGGCACGACCGGCTATGAAGAGAATGTGGACTACATCTCTGCATCCACCGTCAGCCTTGTTGCCAACTACGAAGCCGAGTTGAATCTGAACCTCATACAAAGTGTGGCCAAATATAACTCCTTGACCTTCGACCTGACGCTCCCCGCAGGTGTTAGCATCAAAACTGATGACAACGGAAACTATGTGTCCACTTTCAACGAGCTTATTTCTGCCAACGGCAACCACAAGGCGAGCATCAGCAAGGTGAGCGACCAGGTCTATCGCGTGACCGTAAACTCGCCAACCAACGCGCTTCTTACGGGAACCAACGTTAAGTTGCTCTCGATAACATTAAAGAGGAACAGCTCGGCCACTCGCGGCAACTATAAAGGCACTATTACCAATTCAGCCGGCAACACGAGCGACACCACACTGCGCTTTAAGGACATGGAATTCGCGGTACGGGTCAACGTACTCAACTGCGATGTCGATGGCAATGGTGTGGTCAACAATATGGACATGGTGTATCTGAGATCCGTTCTCGACGGAAAAATCAATTAAAAGCGAAAACTATGAGATTATTAATATTGTTAGCATTGGCTTTACTACCTGTATTGGGAGCACAAGCCCAGACAAAGACAACGGACCATTTTGTCATCGATGATTTCTCTATCCACCCGGGTGAGACTGTGGATATGCCCGTAGGACTGGTGAACAACGAACATAAATGTTATTCTGTAGAAGTTCATCTGAAATTACCGGAGGGACTTTCCATTGTTGGAACCAAGAGTTCTGGCGACTGTGTGGAAGGCACAAGTTATACTGTAAATACCGAGAGAACGGGCGAGACAAAGTTCACTATTACCTTTATCAATGGTGTATGCACCATTCTCTCCGAGCCGGGAAGCAACTGGGATCCTATACCCAAAGGCTCCGGTACCTTACTTACGCTAAAAGTGAAAGCCGATGAGACGCTCAATAGTGGTGAGCGACACATGACCTCTGTGAAGATTTTAGACAATGGTGTTGAAGTTAGCCTTGTAGATGGTACTTTGGAAGGTGACTTCCCGGAATTCTTTTACTATACACCGCCTTCGGTTGACGTGACAATCAAGGAGGTGAACTACGTCAACCTTCTCGATGAGGCTACCGATGCGCCCTCCGCAGAAGAGCTGGCCGACGTTACCACCAACCACACTCTGTTGGCTGGATGGAACTCGGTCGTCCTTCCCTTCTCCGCCACCTCTGAAGAGCTTGGGGCAGAGAAAGTTGTGAAGTATGATGGCACCACTGAGACTACGAATGGCTATGTCGCCAACTTCACGAGTGTCACAACGCTTGAGCCCAACACTCCCTATCTGGTAAAGATGGCTGGCGATGCCTCTGCCCCCATGTCTTTCAAGGAAAAGAAAATAGACCCAACTGGGAACTTGACCGTGAGTGACCATGCCTATTCGCTGGTAGGTACCTATATCTACTTGGGCGATGAGTCAGCCTCTCCCATTGCCGCAGGTGACTATGTCGTTTATGAGAAAGGCTTGCGACGTACATCCCAAGGTGGAAACAAACTTAAAGCTTTCAGAGCCTACATGAAGAAAGAATTGGGTGCCAACAATGCTAAGCCGCTTGGCATAACTATCAACAACGAGGAAACGACTGGTATCGAGGCCACCGAGATAGAATCGGTCATGGACGGCAACACCTACAATCTCAGCGGAATGAAGATTGAGAATCCCCGGCACGGAGTATTCATTAAGAATGGCAAAAAGGTAATTATAAAGTAATGACAAGCATGAGACGCATAAATTATATAGCCCCAAAATGTTCATTGGATCACGTTGATGTTGAATTCGAACTGCTGAAAGCAAGTGGTGACCGGATTGTAGATACCAACCAGGATGATATGGACGTTGATAACACCGATGGCTACTCTGACGAGGGACGAGCAAAATCTGTTTGGGACTTCCAGCCGTGGGGGTATGAATAGATAAGTTGGCCAAGCCAACGTTTCCAGATTACCATGCCATAGGATGGTAATAGTAGAAATAATCAATCCGTAAGACGTAGGAATGATATTCATGCACTCCTACGTCTTTCGTTTTCTATGTCATCGTTATAGCTTTCTTGATAAAAGACGGGCATGCGTTTCTGTGTAACCATCTTATTTAGGCCTTCCTAAAAAAATCCCGGGGCTATTCCCGGGATTTTGCGTATTGGTACGGCAGCAGCTGTACGAGACCATCCTCGTCCATGTCGTCCCTCAGCTTGTTGAGTACGTCTGTCAGCCATTCAAGCGGATTCAGGCTTACGCGCTCGCATGAGCCTATGAACGAGTAGAAGATGGCGTTGTCCTCGGCTCCACGGTCGTTCTGGCTGAAAAGATAGTTTTTCCTGCCCAAGACGGAGGGCCTCTGCCCACGCTCCACACCATTGTTGTCCAGATGGTATCTTCCATCCAGTGTGTAGTTCCTCATCCTTGGCCAGAGTTTGTAGGCGTAGTCTACGGCCTTGCCCAACAGGTCGGATGGAGTCGTCGTCATGTGGGTGTCCCACATACATTTCTCCATCTCGTCCATGATCAGCCTGCCCTTGGTCTGCCGCTCCCCCGCCACCTATTCCGGCATGGCCCCCCTGTGGCGCAGGTTCGCCTCCATGGTGTAGAGCAGCGATATGTACTCCAACGCCTTTTTGGCCACGCCGGGACATGCAAGCTCGGCCTCCACGAACTTGCGACGGATGTGCGCCAGGCAGCACAGCATGACCACGCCGTCCTGTTTCTCAAAATAGTCATAGACCTTGTAGCCGTCCACCTACTTTCGTTAAGATTAAACAAAAAGCCGTGATTTTTTTTTCGACAAAGGTCTGAAAAATATGGCTCATATAAAAGACGGCATAAATAGGATGGTTACACTTGTACCTACATCGCTGTAATTATCGACATAGGACTAACCTCCTTCCGAATATAAACACAGAGAGGGAAAGAGACTCTTCCCGTTTACTGCCCAGCAGGACTATAATGAGGACATAAAGGAAGTGTTCAAACGTGCCGGCCTCGACCGCATGGTGACAATACTCAATCCGACTACTCGACGACAGGAGCAAAAGAAGCTCTACGAGGTAGCGTCAAGCCATATGGCACGCCGTACTTTTGTCGGTAACCTCTATCTTGAGACCAAAGACAAAGGACTGGTGGCAATACTCTCCGGACATGACCCCAACAGCGATGCCTTCAACCGCTACTGGGCTCCCAATGAGGAGGTGAGACTGGAGATGATAGAGAAGCTGGAGAGGGTGAAGGAGAAAACTCCAACACCAAATGCAACGAGACAGCAGAATAGCGTTCATCCCGTCCATCCCGGTTCTATTCTGAGACGACAAATAGGGGCACATGGCTACAACACCAGGGACTTGGCTATGCTCATAGGCAGCACCAAGGAATTGTTGGATGGCATCGTAGCAGAGCAGGAGGCATTGACGATGGATATAGCGCAAGGCCTTGAGATGGTTCTTGGTGTATCCGCTGCAATGTGGATGAACCTGCAAAAGGCATACGACCAGGAAATGAGTGTATAAGAATAGGACAAGGTAACATTCGGAGGTTAAAAGAAAAGCAGACTTTTCTTTGGCATCTCGCATGTTTGCATTACTTTTGTAACTGAAACATGCTGGCAAAACTTATTATTATGATAACGAAGGCAGAACTACGACAGCTCTTGAAGAGCACAGAGACATACCGCATAGAGCGCACGGTGTCCACTGGCAACAAGGACAAGTTCAGTGAGGCTATCTGTGCGTTCTCCAACGACCTGCCCGGTTCTCACAAGAACGGCTATCTGATCATAGGAGCAGAAGACAACGGTGACATAAAGCCCGGCTTCAAGGTTACAGACGCTCTGCTGAAGAATATCGCTGCCCTGCGCTCGGATGGCAACATACTGCCGATACCGACCATGAGCGTTGACCGCTTTGCGTTCCCCGAAGGCGACCTGCTTGTCTGTGAGGTGCAACCGTCACCGATGACTCCCGTCCGTTATCGTGGCCGTGTGTTTGTACGCATCGGTCCTCGCCGCGACATAGCATCGGAAGATGAAGAACGGATATTGACCGAGAGACGCACGGCCAACATGGCAACGTTTGACGTTACGCCATGCCTGCGTGCCAAGCTATCCGATTTGAACGTTGACATGATACGCAATGGCTATCTCCCCAAAGCCGTTGACGCGGATGTACTGGCCAGTGACAGCAGAAGTCTTGAGGAGCAGATGGCATCGGTGGGCTTATATGACATGGACAACCATTGTCCAACGAATGCTGCCGTAATACTCTTTGCCCACCGCCCGAAGCAGTTCATACCAGGTG
>OMVH01000268.1 GCA_900314365.1 uncultured Prevotella sp.
GGGAGCATCTCGAAGAGATGCACGTAACCCCAGCCGAGCGAAGCGAGCCTGGGGATTACACCCCTCTTCCACCCTCCTCGCTCTCGTGCTTCGAAGATGCACGAGAGCGTAGCTAACTTCCAGGAAGAGGTTGATTCATCTGCTCGCGTACTAGCACAAGGTTTGCCCCTGCAAGGAAACATTACCTTCCGAAACTTGGGACAGGTTAGTACCACTTGGCATCATGTATTTTCCTATAAGATATTTCACATACCATGAAAGATGATTGAGAGAAATGGGCTGACAGGCACCAACTCCACTTGGCGAAATCCAACTCTAAAGCTTTGTTTATAACGAGATTACACTTAGTCGGAACGAATGAGAAAGCTTTTGGAGCATTTGCTGCTACTTAATACTCCTTCACCACTACAATCATTTTTCCGATTGATGCCTATTTCCGACTGAGTACTAACAGGGAAGTACTGCGGTAATTTGCTTACAATACTGCAATAATTTGCTTACAATACTGGAGTACCGTCCAAAGAAGTACTGCAAGACAAAGTGTAGTTTAACGCTTTTGGTTGACTACTTTGATTATTATTTTTAATGTTGGTTGACCCAGTTAAACATTATTTTTATATTAGGTTGATACGTCTAGCAACCTACCATTGCCCTATAATTATCCGACACATATTTGCTCGTTCTGCCTAATTTTATTTACCTTTGCCACCAAATATCCGCATCATGAAGAAACTGTATTCCATTTTTATCATTAGCCTGCTGGCCCTGACAGCCCATGCGCAGGATTTCTCTTTCCCCGGTCGTTCCCAGCAAGAGGTGAGCCGACTCCTCGCTATTCATCCCTGGGCTCACGCTAAAGTGGCCTATTTCGGCGATTCTCTCACCGACCCTGCCGTGGGAGGAGCTGCTAATAAATACTGGAGTTTTCTGGAGAAATGGCTTGGCATCCATTCACTTGTCTATGCCGTCAACGGTCGGCAGTGGGACGACATTCCCCGACAGGCAAAGCTCCTGAAAGAGCAGCACGGCGACGATGTTGATGCCATCCTCATTCTTATGGGCACCAACGACTACAATGCGGGGATACCCCTTGGCGAGTGGTTCGACGAACAGACTGTAGAAGTAGAGGCTGCCACGGGGGAATCCTGCCGCCGCTATCCGCGTCGCCATCGCCAGCCTTGTATGGACGGAGCCACCTACCGCGGGCGCATCAACAGAGCCCTGCACCTGCTCAAGGAGCTTTATCCCACAAAGCAGATAGTGCTGCTGACCATGCCCCGTCGCGGTCCTGCACGCTTTGGCAACAACAACGTGCAGCCCGACGACCTCTATCAGAACAAGGCAGGCCTCTATCTGGACCCTTACGCAGAGAGCATCCGCGAAGCGGGCCGCATCTGGAGCATGCCCGTCATCGACCTCAACAGTCTGTGCGGCATACTGCCCACGGAACCCACCCAGCAACAATATATGAACGGCGGCAACGACCTGCTGCACCCCAACCGCCTAGGCAACCGCCGCATTGCCCTGACGCTCTATTGGCAACTCATGAGCCTGCCCTGCCGGATGGAGTAACGCGCCCGGGAGAAGACTCTGACAAGGAGTGAACAGTGCGGAAACGCAATCGCCCTCTTTCTGTTTATTCCCGCAAAAGCCGTAGTCGGCATCACAGTCAGACCGTTGGCGGGGCGAAGCCCAAGGAGGGCGTAGGGCATGAGACTTGTTAAGCTCTCACCCACTCTACCTAATTAATAACGAACGAACAGTCCCTCCGAGTTAAGGATAAGCCTTTACAATCTTGGGGCCATCATACAATTTGATTCTATAAATTCCAGACACCTTAAACCTGTTTTGCCATTCAGGCCTAAACATTCGTTGGTAGCTAACATCAGTCAATGGTGCCGGAACATCAAAACCATTTTCATGATAAGGCTCGTTAGGCATCCGTCCTCTCAGGTAGAGCAAACGGTGATTGTAAGTTTGATCACCGTTCAGCACCACCCTCGTCTGCCATTTCCCGTCTTTCAGTTCCACTTCCTCTGCAAAACCGATAGTCGGCCGGGTAGCCGCCTTACCAGTTGCATCATCAACAGTAATCCAAGCACCCACACCTGCACAAATAAACTCATCAGAAGCTATTTGGGCCACTATACCGTGAGCAAAGCGCTCCCCCGTTATGTAATGCACAACGAACCTCACTTTACCTATAACAAACGCTGTGCTGTCATTGGTCTTATCGCCCTTTTGGCGCACAAAGCCATGCATTTTACCGGTGCCCTGCAACTGAGCAATAGTAGGCAAGAGTTCGCCCAAAGTCCGATATTCACCCAAGAAATAAGGATCATTATAGATATCCTCCACAGCAAAGGGGGAGTAGCACTGTGCATTGGCCTCTCCAAAAGCATAGTACGCCAAACCAGCCTTTCGTTGTGTTTCAGGTATGAAAAGCAGGTTATCCGGAGTGTTATATTTGGCGCAATAGCCCCGAAAATCATCAGCATAGAGGTCTGGTGAAACGAAATCTATTGCCGGCGCATACTTCTTATAAATCTTGAGTAGTTCCGGGGAAGGTCCGCCAAGAGGATAAGTGCCCGTCTTTGCTCCATCAGGCAACCAACAATTAATGTACATTGGCAGATTAAGCTCACGCTTACCCGCTTGAACAACTCTGTTGACATAACGCGCATAGGCTTTTGCCATAAACTCCGCATGAGCTTCCCCCTTGTAAGCCACATTGGCAGCGGGGCAGTGATCACGGTCAAGAAATACGCCCATTTCATTTTCCACCTGCACTACTTCCACACGGTGGTTTCGGTCGTTCTCACGAATATAAGCCATCAGCTTTGCGAAAGCACGAGCGTCTGCCCTGCAGGCTTCCTCACAGAATGGAGATATTGCATTTACCGGAATGCCATCGGCATTCTCAACTCTGAAGAACCGACGAGTGTCCCTCTTCACCCAAAGAGGCGGATAAGAAGACTCTCCATTTTTCCATGTGCCAAACCAGATTAAGACCAATGGCATGGAAAAGGAATCAGCAGCTGCAATGAGATTATGAACACAAGAGAAGTCGTAAGCGTTTTCATGAGGCTCTATCTGTTCCCACGAAACCGAGACTATCAGCGTGTTCAACCCCATGGACTTCACTGAATGCATTGCCTTATTCAGAGAAAAGGAAGTGCTAGACGTACTGTTATGAAGTTCACCAGCCAACATCAGTAAAGGCTTGCCGTCTTTCAGAAGTCTCATCTGTCCATTCACTCTCTTAATCTCAGTGACACCTTGTGCGGCTGTTGCCAGACAAAACAAGGAAGCACAAAACATCACAAGGAAAAACTTACCTAATTTCATATACTCTTCCAGCTTTGATTATTTGTATGATAGGGAAATGTTGTTATCGATGCCATATGCATCAACAAGCTGCAACTCCGCCACAAAGATACAGCAAAATCACCTGATTGGCTTAGAATTTACATAAAATATAATAGAAAGCAGGAATACTTGTTGCGGTATTCCTGCTTGCTATTAGTTCATCATGCTACTCCCATACATTGTGATGCAGGTAATAAGTTTCATTCTTCTCTTCAAAGGTTCCCAACTCTCCATCGTCTTTTGACTTCTGATTATTGTCCCCTTTTTCATCGTTAAGAGTTAAAGAACTTTGAAGTATCCACGGGCAGAAGAATCAACCTCTACCTGGAAGGTAGCTACGCTTTCGCACATCTTCGAAGTAGGGTGTTCAATATGGTGAACCAAATTTTGCTATTTTTCAACAACCTTTTTTCCACGGAGCTACATATTTCTTCCCAAATTGCAATCTGCCTTCGTGTTGAGTGGATTGCGGCGCGCCCAATAAACCCTGTGGTTATAGAGTAGAACTCAAGAGCACTACATCTTTTACAAAAACAAATAAAACCCTTGCTGTGATGCAAGGGCTGCGCCCTTTGGTGGTTCGCCGTCATCGGCTTGCTCAGAAGCAAGCTTCGGCAAACCGATGACGGCAAACCATCAAGCCTTTGTTCCTCAGACCCCGCATCACTTCAAGGAAACCCTCGCTCGTGCCTCGCTGAAAAAAGACACCGACTGGTAGGACTGTGTTTTTAAGGTTTTTATTTGTGCCAGCGTCATCATCCGACGAAGGAGGATTTGCCGTTTGGTGGATGATGGCGGTTAGAGGCGTAGCCTCTCACAAGCCATCAACCAACAACGGCAAAGGGCGTTGGCCCTTGACGATGGCACAAAGGGTTTTCTTGGTTTTGATTATAAAACTAAGAACCAAAACCACAGGGTTTGTCGGGTGAGCGTTTTGGGTGACGCATTGGCGAAGTCGTGAGTAGTCTTTCGCTTCTATTTCACCACCTGCTTATAGGTCTTGCCGTCTGAGAGTCGGATAATGTGGAGTCCCTTGGCTGAGTTGCCAACTCGCTGCCCAAGCGTGTTGAAATGTGCTGTTTGTACAGGAGTTCCCACAACGGCTGAAGAGATACCCGTTGAGCCGCTGAAGCTGATTTCACCTCCTTCGGCAAAGGTGGAACCGTCGAAAGAAGGACTGATGGCCTGTACACCCCAGGTGTACTTACCTGCTACTTTGGGAAGGAAGCTAATGCTGTGACTGTAACCGGCATTGCCCGGTCCTACGGTCTTTCGGAGGCCGTTGTTGTCGCCATCGGTGAATGACGTGACATTATTCACAAGTTTGCCATTCGCATCCTTTATATAGACTTCGTAGGTATAGGTTGACTTTGCAGATGCAGCCGGAGTCCAGGACAGACGGAAGCCGCCATCCACGTTTTCTGCCTTCAGACCGGCAGGTGGCTCCGGAGTGGAGGGCAGAGATGAGTAGTTTAGCGAGACGATAGCCACCTTGCCACGCTGAGCAGAAGAAAGATAGTCGGTGTCGTAGCTCACGCCGTTGACAAGATAGTCCTTCAGCCCGTCACCGTCCCAGTCGGGAAAGGCTACAGCCTGATTTTTCGCCGTGGGAATG
>OMVH01000267.1 GCA_900314365.1 uncultured Prevotella sp.
GACGAGGCCCTCGAGGTCCGATCTCGAGCGAAAAGTACTCAAAAAAGGCTCTCAAAGCGCTCTGATTTTCTCTATTTCGAGATTTTTGTTTGTAAAGGATTCGGTTAGCTTTAGCATTATTTAACGCCCATTTTTCCGTATCAAAAATCAAAGTTTTCCATTGCACACTCTCTTCATTTCAAGCTCTTCTTGCCCTGAAAACAATCGCAGCCTACCAGCAAGACACACCCCCTCAGAAAGAGCATAAGCGCTTGGGGAACTTGAATTAGATAATCGCTTTCAATGAGCATAGCATTTGTCATTGCCCTATGTACATGCTGCTAACAAAGGAGGCAGTAACACCCCGATAGGAACAGGTCTCGTACAAGTTGGATAATTTTCCTTCATCTCTTTGCTTGACAATCCATAAAAAGGCAGTAATTTTGCAGAATATGAAGAACTGCTGTCTCATCAACCTATTGCTGCTGCTCTTTGCTCTAAGCACGGAAGCACGCGGATTCATGGACACCAAGAAGATAACACTGCGGGAGAACAAGTTCGAAGCCGAAGTCGACTTTCCCACAAGCGGCAATGCAGAGGCCATGGCGCAGGTAAAGCTTTGGCTCTGCGACGTGCTCGATGTCGACGCCCCACCGAGAATGCGCGAAAGCGACTTCCGCGACATGCTTCTCAGATGTTGCGGAAGCTTCGAAGAAGAACATCAGGACAGCAAGCGCAAGGTGGAGATTGTGAGGACCTACGAGGATGCTGACATCGTAACCTTCGAATCGACGGTCACCGACCGCGACTCCGTGACATGGACAACTGAGGACTGTGCCACATTTTCGAAACGGGACGGGCACCGACTCACGCCCAATGAAATATTCAAATGCGATGAGAAGCAAATAAAGCAGCTGATGTGGAACAGTCGCGACGACATCCCCACAGGAATGGAACGGCCCGACGGACTGATTATTGCCAACGCGGGATATATCGACGGCTGGGTCATAGTGATAGGTCCGGCAGAGAACTCGGGCGGAAGAGCTTACCGCATACGTTATCAGACTGCGGAGCCTTATCTGAAAAAGGGTCTCAACGGCGAATACTACTAAAACAGGAATCAGCCGCATAGCGGGGCTTGTTGATTGTTACATGTCAAATGTTTTAAGCCAAGCCTCTTCATATCCTTTGCGGGGCAGGTCATGTTTGAGACTTAGTCGCATCCTTCAGTGGATAACTCCTTTTCAACAGTGGGTCAAATCAGCAAACATCTACAAGCTCAGCGACTTGCTAACCTGAGGAAACCCACAGAAAATGTTAGAAAGGTGGCATTTTCTGTTAAGGATAGTTATAACCCTCATCAAGGCCAGAAAAAGGAGACGGAATATTTTCCACGTTGTAAGAATTTCACTACTTTTGCGCCGCAATTAAGCAAATAAGCATTAGGTCTTCGAGAGGAAGATGATTTTTTCAGGAGAAACATGCGGAGCTTCATAGAAGGTAAGCTTCCAAAGCTGACTGTCGCCAGCGAAGAAAAGCCCCGGCCAAACCTTTCCAAAAGGGAAGTATGGCCGGGGCTTTTAATTTCTTTGAAACAATCTGTATCCCTTCACTTTGCCTTCTTTGCTCCAGGCAGGGCACGGAAAGTCTTACGATGATAGGGCGAGAGTCCTATGCGGGCAATGGCATCCCGATGTTTCTGCGTGGGATAGCCTTTGTTCTCTTTCCAGTCGTATTCAGGAAATTCACTGTCGATGGCATCCATATATTCATCACGGTGGGTCTTGGCAAGGATGCTTGCAGCCGCAATGGCCTGATACTTGCCATCACCCTTGACAATGGTCTGGAAGGGAATATCTCCATAGGGCTTGAATCGGTTTCCATCCACGATAATGGCCTGCGGCCGCACGGACAGCTTGTCGAGCGCCATATGCATGGCCTTGATACTGGCATTGAGAATGTTGATGCTGTCGATTTCCGCGGGTTCAACCCTTGCGACAGCCCAGGCCAGTGCATCGTGCTCAATCTCCTTCCTGAGCTCTTCACGCCTGTGAGGAGCAATCTTTTTCGAATCGTTGAGCTCGCCATTATCATATCCCTCGGGCAGAATGACGGCAGCGGCAAAGACCGGCCCGGCGAGACAGCCACGCCCGGCCTCATCGCAACCAGCCTCAACGAGACCTTCGAAGAAATGGGGTAAAAGGTGAGCGTGCTTCATCATCCTCAGAACATGCGGGCCACCTTCTCGATACCGCTCTTCAGAACATCTATTTCTTCCTTGGTGTTGTAAAGGGCAAACGACGCACGCACCGTACCGAGCACACCGAGCCGGTCCATGAGAGGCTGCGCGCAGTGATGGCCTGTACGCACGGCTATACCGAGACGATCGAGAAGGGTACCCATGTCCATATGATGGATATGGCCCACGAGGAAACTCAGTACCGCATCATGGTTATCGTCAGTCGGGCCGAAGATGTGCATTTCGGGAATCTCTTGAAAACGGCTGATGGCATAACGCGTAAGCTCCTGCTCACGGGCGGCAATTTGGTCCATACCGAGCTTCGTCACATAGTCGAGTGCCACGGCAAGTCCATGAGAGGCAATGTAGTCGGGAGTACCAGCCTCAAACTTCAAAGGGGGCCGCTCGAAGGTGGTATGCTCAAAGCTAACGTGCTCTATCATCTCACCGCCGCCCTGGTAAGGGGGCAGCTTGTCGAGCCAGTCTTCCTTGCCATAGAGCACTCCTATGCCTGTAGGGCCGTAGACTTTATGTCCACTGAAAACAAAGAAGTCGCAGTCTAAGTCCTGCATGTCAACCTTAAAGTGCGGAGTGCTTTGTGCACCGTCCACAAGTATGGGTACACCATGCTCATGGGCTATCTGCGTCATGACCTTCACAGGATTTATCGTGCCAAGGACATTACTCACATGGGTGACACTCACTATACGGGTGCGATCCGTGAAGAGCCGGCGATAAGCATCAAGGTCGAGCAAGCCGTTGTCAGTCATAGGGATGACCTTGATGACGATGCCCTTCCGGCGCGCCTGAAGCTGCCAGGGCACTATATTGGAATGATGCTCCATCGTGGAGACTATCACCTCGTCGCCTTCCTTCATAAACTCATCGACAAAGGTGGAAGCCACAAGATTGATGCCCTCCGTGGTTCCGCGTGTGAACACCACCTCGTTGACAGAACCGGCATTGATGAATTTCCTCACGGTCTCTCGTGCAGCCTCGTGAAGCTCAGTCGACTGCTGCGACATCCAGTGGACGCCTCGGTGCACATTGGCATTGACGTTGAGATACTCTTCGCGCATGGCATCGAGAACGCAGAGGGGCTTCTGCGTCGTGGCCGCATTGTCAAGATAGACGAGCGGACGGTCGTAGATTTTACGAGAGAGGATGGGGAAGTCAGCCCTTACCTTATTTATATCGTACATGATGAATGGCTTTCTGATAAAACACTGCCTCTATGGACGCAGCTTGCAGTTGACACAGTTGCCCAGCTCTCCACGGAACCTCTTCTCCACAAGATAGTGAAGCCGGTCCTTCAGAGGCTCGAGCTGAATATGGTCGATGACCTCACCCACGAAGGCAAACTCCAAAAGCAGTTTGGCCTCGTGCTCATCGATACCCCGCTGTTGCATGTAGAAGAGCGCTGCATCGTTGAGTTGCCCCACCGTGCTGCCGTGCGAGCACTTCACATCGTCGGCATAGATTTCCAGCATGGGCTGGGTGTACATGTGGGCCTGCTTGGTCATGCAGAGATTCTGGTTCACCTCGTTGGAAGTGGTTTTCTGCGCATCGTGCCTGACAAGTACCCTTCCGGCGAAGGCTCCTTTGGCACTACCGTCAAGGACATACTTATAGAGCTCGTGACTGTCACAATGGCCCACGGCATGGTCGATGAGCGTATTGTTGTCCACATGCTGCGTGGAGTCAGCTATGACGCATCCATTGCATGAGCACTCAGCACCCTCGCCACGGAAAGTGAGGTTGAGCATATTGCGCGTGATGCCGTTGTGAAGGGTTATCACGTCATGGTTGACGTGGCTCGAGGCTTGTTGCTCGATGTAGACATTGCTTACGCGAGTATTCTTAAGATGGGTCTCCTCAAGACAATAGAGGTCAAGACTTGCATTCTCGCCCACATAGGCCTCTATGACCTGAGTGGAGAGGAAATGGCGGTCGTCGGCTGAATCGTCGCAGAAAAGGAATTTGGCTTCACTGCCTTCTTCCATCACGATGAGAACACGGCGGTTCACCATCAGGTCGACATCGGAGCGAAGGATATTGATAACCTGCACAGCCCTGGTCAGTCGGACATTTTTCGGCACGTAGATGAAGAGGCCATCCTGGGCCAGCATGGTGTTGAGAGCCGTCACTGCATCCTCCCCACTGTGTGCCAGCTTGCCGTAATAACGGGACACCAGTTCCGGATGGCTTGCAGCAGCATCGCGCAGACTGTCTACCATGACTCCCTCAGGAAGAGAGGCCTTTGGAAGTGCACGCTTATAGAACGAGTCGTTGACAACGAAATAGAGCGAAGTGCTCAGGTTGGGCACGTCGCAACGGAAGATGTCGTAGGGATTCACCGGAATATCGAGCCTGTTGACATTGACACCATAGTTCGGCTCGAAGAGTGCCTGCATGTCGGTGTACTTATAGCGTTCCACCTTGCGCGAGGGGAATCCCTGCCGCCGGAAATCCTCAAAGGCCTGGTCGCGCAGGGCATTGAGCACCGGTGCGCTGTGACCGGAAATCTGCTGGCGGGCTTCTGTGTAGAGGTCGATGTATTGCTGTTCTGAATGAGTCATCATCTCCTCCTTTCTTATTTACCGTACTTGCTGTCAGCCTCTTCCTTTATCCAGTCGTAGCCCTTGTCCTCAATGTCCTTGGCCAGTTCGGGACCGGCTGTCTTCACAATACGGCCATTGTAGAGCACATGCACCACGTTGGGCTTTATCATGTCGAGCAAACGGTCGTAGTGAGTAATAACAATGATGGACTTTTCGGGTGTAAACAGCTTGTTCACGCCCTCAGCTACGATGCGCATAGCATCGACGTCGAGTCCGGAATCGGTCTCATCGAGGATGCAAAGCCGCGGGTCGAGCATGGCCATCTGGAAAATCTCGTTGCGCTTCTTCTCACCTCCGGAAAAGCCCTCGTTGACACTTCGCCGCGAGAGCTTGGGGTCGAGTTCCACAAGCTCACGGCGGTCGCGCATAAGCTTGAGGAACTCCGAAGCGTTGAGAGGCTCTTTGCCCTCATATTTGCGTTTGGCGTTGACCGCAGCCTTCATGAAGTTGACCATCGACACGCCCGGAATCTCCACGGGATACTGGAATGACAGGAAGATGCCTTCGCGTGCACGGTCCTCAGGCTTCATGGCAAGGAGATCCTTACCATTGAATGTTGCCGAGCCTTCTGTTACCGTGTAGAGGGGATTGCCCGTAAGCACTGCCGAGAGTGTTGACTTACCGGAACCGTTGGGACCCATGATGGCATGAATCTCACCGTCAGCAATACGGAGATCAATGCCTTTCAATATTTCTTTACCTGCTATAGTAGCATGCAAGTTATGAACTTCAAGCATTTCTTTTATAAATTAGGAGTTAGGTGATAGAAATTATCCTACCGTATTTTCAAGAGACACGGCGAGGAGTTTCTGCGCTTCCACGGCAAATTCCATGGGAAGCTTGTTGAGCACATCCTTGGCATAGCCGTTGACGATAAGTCCCACGGCATCCTCTGTGGGTATGCCACGCTGATTGCAGTAGAAGAGTTGGTCCTCGCTGATTTTCGACGTGGTTGCCTCATGCTCCACTACGGCAGTGTCGTTCTGAATATCGAGATAGGGGAAAGTGTGGGCACCGCAGTCGGAGCCCAGCAGCAGTGAGTCACAGCTGCTGTAGTTACGTGCATTGTCGGCATGAGCCGTGGCTCTGACAAGACCGCGATAGGAATTCTGGCTATGACCGGCACTGATACCCTTCGAGATAATAGTCGACTTGGTGTTCTTGCCGATATGAATCATCTTAGTACCTGTGTCGGCCTCCTGGTAATGGTTGGTTACAGCTACACTATAGAACTCAGCTTGAGAGTTGTCACCCCGCAACACGCAGCTGGGATACTTCCAGGTGATGGCAGAGCCCGTCTCCACCTGCGTCCAGCTAAGCTTGGAGTTGACACCTCGGCAGTCACCTCGCTTGGTCACGAGATTAAGCACTCCGCCGCGTCCTTTCTCATCGCCGGGGTACCAGTTCTGCACAGTGGAATATTTCACTTCGGCATTGTTCATCACCACAATTTCCACCACGGCAGCATGCAACTGATTCTCATCGCGCATAGGAGCGGTACAACCTTCGAGATAGCTCACGTAGGCATCATCATCAGCCACGATGAGCGTCCGCTCGAACTGTCCCGTATTGCG
>OMVH01000266.1 GCA_900314365.1 uncultured Prevotella sp.
AATCGCTGATATAACTGTTGATTATCCATAACTTTATGTCCTGCATTTAAAGGCTCTCTCGATATTACCAAATGCGTCAGCCTAAATCTCTTGCTGTTTCTTATAAGTTGCTGATTGTCAATAATAGTATTTTATCTCAACAAAAAAAGTGACGAAGTCGGGTGGATGCAGGCAAATTATCAGCCCTTCTACAATTGCTGGATGCGGACGGCCACAAGGGCCGCGCCCTGCAGTGGACATTTGAGGATGGCCGTCGGTATTCCGCGCAGAAGGGTAAGCTTCTGTGTCCACTGCAGGGTGCGGCCCTTGTGGCCGTCCGCAACCTACCGGCAACCAAATAATTCTATCAGCCCTTCTACAATCGCTGGATGCGGAAAAATTATCCTGACTTCGTTAATGCGTCACTCTAAATCTCTTGCTGTTTCTTATAAGTTGCTGATTATCAATAGTAGTATTTTATCTCAACAAAAAAGTGACGAAGTCGGGCGACGGATAGCCTCTCGAAAGCTACATCAAGATGGACATGGTCGTGATGATGCCCCGTGGCAATGTTATCATTGAGTGCAAGTCCATCAAGACAATCACGGACAAGGAGCAGTTCCAGACCTTTGGCTATCTTCGTGGTACTTTATTTCCAATAGCCATCCTTGTGAACTTCGGTACATGGCCCAAAGCGCAAATTGAGCGTTGTTATTTCCACGACGGAGTGATTAAGGCTTTCTAAGCCGTATGTGTGAAGATTTGCTATCTATTTTATGCACCGCAGGTGCAATTTTCCTTCACCTTTTTCCCACATCAATCAGTTGTAATCCTTTTCTGGTGTTTAGGGTGGCGCATTGGCAAAGGCGGAAGGGCCTTCCTGCAAAGGCCCTTACTGACGGAGGACTGTGTCAGCACGCGATGTGCTTGGACACAGTCCTTTTGCTATGCCTTCATGTCTTACAGCGAAGCCCTGCCTAAGGTGAGAGTGTGCTCTTTGGAACGCACACACGGAAGCAAGAGCCCTATATGCCATATGCTTCCCAGGGGACTTTTTTGTGGAGTAATCCACGTAGAGGAGAACAGTTTCGGGATGCTTCGGAAAAAGATACTCTGCGAGAAAATACTTTACATTATTCGATCGTGAAACAATTGCGAAATAGAGAAGAAAAAGGTTCGGAAAGGGCTCTCTCGGGGCTTGTTTTGCTCGTGATAGGACTTTGAGAGGCTCGTGATAGGACTTCGAGGGGCTCGTGATAGGACTTCGAGGGCCTAAAAGTACTTCATTTAAAGGCCCAAAATAAGGCTTTTTTAGCCCTTTTTTTTGGCTTTTGAGGACTAATAAACAGGTGCTAAAATGATAACATATTGGATAATAGGCTGTTATAAAAATGCTGAGAATTTGCGTATTTCGCTACGAAGTAGGCTTTGCTGAAAAAGAATCGATTTTAGAGGTAGTTTCACGGTCATTTATCTTTACAATATAGCCGTGTTGGAAGTCCGATTTTTATCGTTCAGATAAGCTGAAATCAAGGCTTATAGCGGGGTGTATGATATGCCGCTTGCTGTTATCTGCATGCCCTTTTTTGAACTCGTCGTTTTTTGCTGCCGTTTTGTATCCTTGCCCCCAGTCTTTCTTTTCCCGACTCCGTCACTTTTTTCTTGGGAAAAATACTATTCTTGATAATCAGACATTTATAAGAAATAATTGCCAATTGGGGGGTGACGCACTTGTTACTGTAGGGTAATTTTTGCCCCCAGATTTTTAAGCTATGGATAATCAACAGTTGCATTAACGATTATGGATTTAGACCAAAACCAAGAAAACCCCTTTGTGCCAGCGTCAAGGGCCAAAGCCCTTTGCCGTTGCTGGGTGATGGCTTGTGAGAGGCTACGCCTCTAACCGCCATCACCCAGCAACGGCAAATCCTCCTCCGTCGGATAATGACGCTGACACAAAGAAAAACCTCAAAAACAGCCCTACTCGAACATGTCCTTTCGATGAATATATCCGCCGACATACTATCTTAGAATACAGAGATTCGTTTAGTATCGGGATCATAGTAGTACTTTTCACATTGATCCTTAGCTGGCGCGAAGTTATAAAGGATGCCAATACGATAATTGGTAAGTCGCAGATAGTTCCACAGTTGTTGACGTTGCTCAGTACCAATCTCCGTAATAGCCTTGCACTCTATAATGACATGATTGTCAACAAGGAAATCCAATCTGTGTTCATGAGGAATCTGTTTCCCGTGGAAGTTGACAAAGAATCGGAACTCTGCCTGAAAAGGAATACACGCATCTTCAAAAGCTATCTTTAAGGCGTCCTGATACATGTATTCATTTAGCCAAGGTCCCATTTCTCTATGTACCTCCTGACAGCATCCCAATAAAGGATAAACGTAATGCTTAAGCTTCATCAGAAACCCCTGCTCAATAGGTTCTTTGGCAATTTGTAATCCCATGATAAATAGGTTTGGTACTTACATTAAAACAACTGAATGGAGAGTGAAATATTATATGTGTATAGTGATAATTATGTTATGTCGATCTGTATAATGTGTATCCGAGTATGTTGGGATAGGTGCTGACAGTGCATCGCGATAGCTTGTTTTCAAGGTTTTCCTTTACGTCAACGCCAAGATCCGCCCCGGGAGGATCTGCTATTGGAGGGGCGAGGGCTTATGAGAGGCTGTGCCTCTCATAAGCCAACACCCATCCAATGGCAAGGGCCTAAGCCCTTGGCGCTGACGCAAAGAGGTTTTGCTGGTTTTTGTCAAAATAGGATGAGTATTCATGCCGCTCGTTACTTCTATAGAAAATAAACCACGTCTTTCATTATAATTTGGGGTGACGCATTGACGAAGTCAGGAGATATGCAGCCTGTTGCTATCTGTGTGCTCTTTCTTGAACTCGTCGTTTTTTGCTGTCGTTTGCATTTTTTGCATCCGATCCTTCTTTTAGTTTTGTGTGCTTTTGTACATGTCTTGGAAAGATATAAGAGCAGCTCTTTTGAGTTAGGGAAATTTTTTCCGTATACAATGAGTTTTGTTCGAGATTTTTTTGTAAGTTTGCAGAGTACTATCTAATTTATGTTGTTGCGTTACTCTAACGACAAAGAATTGCTGACGGCTATACGGGAAGGCAATCACCAGGCGTTCGAATATTTCTTCAAGACTTACTCGCCGCGTCTGCGCAACTTTGCCATGCGCTTTATCAACGACAGCGAGACCGTGGCCGACATCGTCCAGACCTGCTTCCTCCGCATCTGGGAGCAGCGGCAGTCGCTTGTCGCTATGCAGTCGCCGCAGGCTTTCCTCTTTACGATGGTGCGCAACAGTTGCCTCAATGAGCTGCGTCGCATGAACAACCACCGCGCCTACGAGTCGCCAGAGCTCGGCGGTAAGGCCGAGGAGCTCTATTCGCTCGATTTTGAAGGGCATCCTGAGGACAGTCTGCTCTTTGATGAGCTCAACCGCGAGATTGACTCCGTCATGTCGCAGCTGCCCGACCGCACGCGCGAAATCTTCGAGCTCAGCCGCTTCTACGGCAAGAAGAACCGCGAGATAGCCGAGGCTGAGGGTATCTCCGTGAAGGTGGTGGAGCGCCACATCTCCAAGGCTCTGCATGCCTTCACTGCCCATTTCGGAAGCCGCAAGGCCATGCTGATGATGGCTCTTGGAGCCCTCGCCCATCTTTTGCACTGACGCTAAATCAATAACAAACTACTATTAAGATAAAGAAATGAAGACTTTCCGTGTTCTCCTTATGGCCCTCCTCATGGGCATCAGTGTTCCGGCAGCCTTTGCCGACGGTCTCACCCCTGCCCATACTGTGTTCGACAACGACCACAGTGCGGTGCCCTTCCGCATCCCCGCCCTCGCCGTTACCCGCGACGGCCGGCTGCTCGCAGCCTGCGACTACCGCATCAGCAAGACCGATGTAGGCTATAACAACCGCAACGGTCTCTTTCAAATCAACGAGGTGATGCGCACGAGCTCCGACAACGGACTCACGTGGAGCGACTCCGTGGTGGTGGCCCGTGGCAACGAGAAGGCTTCGGAGGTGTGGCGTACGGCCTTCGGCGACCCCTCACTGGTGGCCGACCGCACCAGCGACGAGGTGCTCATGGCCTGCGTCTCGGGCAAGTCGGGCTACTTCGCTTCCACGCGCCGCAGTCCGCAGCATGCAGCCTTCTTCCATTCCCTGGACGGCGGGCGCACGTGGGACAGCGGTACCGACCTCACGGAGCAAATCTATGGTCTCTACGACGGTAAGCTGCCCGGTGGCGAGCAGGTGGCCGGCATCTTCATCACCTCGGGAAGCATCATGCAGAGCCGCCGCATCAAGGTGGGGCGCTATTACAGACTCTACGCGGCCCATCCGCTGCGCACTACGAAGGTGAACAAGTTTGCTGCTTATGTCATCTATTCCGACGACTTCGGCCGTACGTGGCACGTGCTCGGCGGTCCCGGAGTGGTTCCGAGCGATGCAGCCGACGAGTCGAAGGTGGAGGAATTGCCCGACGGCAGCGTGCTCCTGAGCTGTCGGAACCAGGGTGTGGGAGGGCGCAAGTTCAACATCTTCACCTATACCAACGCCAAGAAGGCACAAGGCAATTGGGGGCACGATGTAGTGCCCGAACTGCTCTCGGGCAAGTATGTGAATGCCTGCAACGGTGGTACGCTCATCGTCAAGGCACGCAGGGTCAGCGATGGCCGCAAGGTGAGACTGCTGCTGCAGACCGTCCCCCAGAGCACCCAGCGCGTCAATGTAGGCTTCTATTATAAGGAATTAGCCTCGAAAGCCGACTGGAGTTCCACCGATGAGCTTGCCAAAGGCTGGGTGAAAGCTCTGCAGATCAGCAACGAGACCTCGTGCTACTCTACGCTTGCCGAACTCAAAGACGGGCGCATCGGCTGCCTCTATGAGGAACGGTCATACAACGAGGGCTACAACATCATGTTCCGCAGCCTCAGCATCAGCGATATCACCGAGGGACGCTATAAATAGGCTCGAGGGGCAGCAGCGTGGATAGCTGTTGGTTTTTTTCCGGTGCTTCTGTATGGCTGTATGAGCGCCTCCTTCCGCATGAATAGTTATGTTTAAGGGGTGATTGTTAAATTTCGTTGTAACTGTAACAAAATATTTTTTTCAAAATGCTTGCAATTTATTTCTTAAAGAGATAAATTTGCAGCCGTATTCCGGGAAGAATACAACAACGGCGGTGCTCCGCGAGGAGACCGCCACATGTATAACTTAATGAAGTAAAACAATGAAAAAGGTTATTTTGGCAGCAGCTCTCATGCTCTCGTCTGTGGCTACATTCGCACAGCATGCTGTGGGTTCTTTCACGATTCAGCCTAAGGTGGGTCTTAACATCGCCACCCTCACAAAGGCAGATGGTTCCGATCCCCGTGTCGGTTTCGTCGGAGGTGCTGAGTTTGAGTATCAGGCTGCCGACATCGTTTCACTCTCGTTTGGTGCCCTCTATTCCCAGCAGGGCTGCAAGTACGATGTCAGTGGCGTGAAGACCACCAGCAAGCTGGACTACATCAATGTTCCTGTTTTGGCTAACGTCTACGTGGCCAAGGGACTTGCCGTGAAGCTTGGTGTGCAGCCCGGATTCAATGTGAACTCTTCTGTTAAGGTCGCAAAGGGCAATACCAAGGTTGAGACTGATGCTGATGCCAAGAGCGTGGACTTCTCTATTCCCGTGGGTCTGAGCTACGAGTACAACAACTTCGTGCTCGACGGCCGCTACAACTGGGGCCTGACCAAGGTAGTGGATGGTGCTGACAGCAAGAACAGCGTATTCCAGATTACACTCGGCTACAAGTTCAGCCTGTAATCTGTCTGTTGCCATAAAACTAAGGAGGGGATACAGTTGTCTGTGTCCCCTTTTTTCGGTGTTTGGAGCCTCTTCGGGTCATGTGGACTTCAAACAACCAGGGCTCCCTCTGTAGTCATGCCATTATCCGGCGTATGACTGTAGAGGGAGCCCTTGTGGTTTGTTTAGAGTTACTGGTTCAGAGCTTTTCGAACTCTGCGTAGATTTTGGCAGCTATTTCCTTAAACTCCTCGTTGCTAAGCTTGAGTTTCGGGTTGGAGAAAAGCATGTCTTTCTCCGAGTTCATGGGGATGAGATGGATATGAGCGTGAGGCACTTCCAGTCCTAAGACGGCCATGCCCACCTTCTTGCAGGGGAAAGCCTTCTTCAGTGCTACTGCCACCTTCTTGGCGAAGACGGTGAATTCAGCAAGGTCGGCGTCGTCCATGTCGAAAATGTAGTCCACCTCCTTGCGCGGTATCACCAGCGTGTGTCCCTTCACAATGGGATTGATGTCGAGGAAAGCGTAGAATTTATCGCTCTCGGCACATTTGTAGCTCGGAATCTCTCCGGCTGCAATCTTGGAAAACAATGATGCCATAACTACTAAGTTTTAGTTTGCCTGAGCTTATGCGATACTAATCTTGTCGATTCTGAGCTTGATGATGCCGCGCGGAATCTTTATCTCCGCCACGTCGCCCACCTTTTTGTTAAGCAGTCCCTGGGCGATGGGCGTCTTAATGGAAATCTTGCCTTCCTTAAGGTTAGCTTCGCTCTCGCTGACAATGGTGTAGGTCATCTTGCTCTTTGTAGCTAAGTTGGTCATCTCCACCTTTGAGAGAATCTGCACGGAGTCAGTGCTCAGACGTGAGGTGTCCACCACTTTTGCCTCGGCTATGGCAAGCTTTATCTTGTTGATCTTATCCTCAAGGTGGGCCTGAGCCTCCTTGGCTGCATCGTATTCGGAGTTCTCACTAAGGTCGCCTTTGTCGCGAGCTTCAGCAATAGCGGCTGATGCCTTCGGGCGCTCTACGGATTCGAGCTGTCGGAGCTCTGCCACGAGTTTGTCGTAGCCTTCTTGTGACATGTAAGCCATAATGTTGTTGTTTTTAATTGTAATTGCTGTAAACAAGGACAATAAAAATAAAGAATTCTGACGCTCAGCGTGCCAGAATTCCCTCTTCTTACTGTCTTTGCGATATTAACTAACTGTGTGCAAAGGTAGGTAAAGTTTTTGAACCTGCAAAACTTTTCCTTGTTTATTTTCTTGCGGTCACTTTACAGTCATGCCGGGTGTGACGGGATTGGGGTGGAATGTTTCCTGTTGTTGAGTCTATGGCCGGGTGAGGATGATGTGATTTGATGCAAGTCAAGAAATAAGGGTGATTTGGGGACTGTTTGCGCAAACATTTGCTATCTGGGGCATAAAGTATTACCTTTGCATCGTGTTTTTCATAGTATTAGATTTAAGGTTAACAAAGGTTGGGACTCAGCGGAGCCCCTTTTTTTGTATATATGCCCAAGAAAGGTTCTCCGGGAGCTTCCTTATAACGTGAAAAACCGGTAACTTTGTAAGCATAAAATCACAATGTTATGGAAGAAGATATATGGATGTCCATTCTCCGCAATCATCATGTCAGGCCGACGGCTAACCGCATCATCATCTTGCGCGCGCTTGATGCTGCCGACAGAGCTCTAACCCTTCGAGAGGTAGAGGACCGTGTGCTGAGCATTGACAAGTCGGGAGTCTTCCGTGCACTCACGCTCTTCAGACAGAACCATCTTGTGCACGACATTGAGGATGGCGATGGGGTTGTCCGCTATGAACTATGTATGGGGTCGGGAGGAAAGAATGACGACGACCTTCATGTTCATTTCTTTTGTGAGCATTGTCATCAGACCTTCTGCCTCTACGACTGTCCTGTACCGGAGATAAAGCTTCCGGAAGGCTATGTCGGCAGTGGTGTGAACTATGTAGTGAAAGGACTCTGTCCGGCTTGCGCCAGGAAGAAGGGGAGACCTACGGACCAGTTGTGAGTGAAGGCTTCTGAGGCGACGCTCCGTTAACGGCGGTTTTGCGACAATCATCGTTATGAAATCTGACGGGGCGCAGCATGGACTCATGTCCACTGCTGCGCCCCGCCAAGTTTTCAGTCTTCAGTCTGTCAGGATTGCTCAGACATAATCTTCGCCCTTCTTCATCTGCACCTCCGTGACGAACTTGCGAACAAGTCCCGATGAGTCCTCTTTCCGGCAGATGAGCAGTACGTTGCCTTGTTCAGCCACGATGTAGCCCTCCAGTCCGTTGATGACTGCTAATTTCCCTTTGGGCAGTTTGATGATGCAGTTGTTGGTAGAGTCGAGCATCACGTCGCTGTCGATAACCACATTGTCGGCCTCGCTCCGTTTCATGGCCTCATAGATACCATGCCACGTTCCTAAATCTGCCCATCCGAAATCACATTTCATCACATACACATCGTCGCTCCGCTCCAGTATTCCGTAGTCGATGGAAAGGTTGGGGTAGGAGGGGAAGTGTTCCTGTATGTAAGCGTTCTCCTCGGCGATGCTCCATTTCGGACTGTTGCGGTCGAGGTTGCGGAGAACCACGGGGAGCAGTTGTGTGAAGCACTTCCAAAGGAAATCAGCTTTGGCCAGGAAGATTCCCGTGTTCCAATAGAACTCGCCACTCTGCACGAACATGGTGGCAAAGTCGCGGTCGGGCTTTTCTGTAAACGACTTCACCTTATGTACGTCCTTTCCAGCTGCGGCTCCAATCTGGATGTAGCCGTAGCCCGGTTCGGGCCTGGTGGGCGGAACACCCATGGTGAGCAGGCTGTCGTGAGTTTCGACGAAGCTGAATCCTTCAGCCACATTCTCTCTGAAGGCCTCTTCGTTGAGTACTGCCTGGTCGGAGGGAGTGGCCAGAATGCTGGCGGCCGGATTGATGTTGTAAATGCGGTGGCACGCCCAGGCTACGCTTGGAGCCGTGTTTCGGTTGACAGGCTCGGCCAGGATATGGTCGGCATCCACCTGAGGAAGCTGTTCCATGACGAGAGGAAGATAGCTTTCCAAAGTATTGATGAAGATGTTCTCCTGTGGAATGATAGCCGCAAAGCGATCGTAGGTTTGTTGCAGCTGGGTGCGCCCGGTACCAAAGAAATCGATGAATTGCTTGGGTTTGTCCTCTCTGCTGCAAGGCCATAGCCGTCTGCCTTTGCCTCCTGCCAGGATGACACAGTAATGGTTTGACGTTAAGCTCATTTGTTTGTACAGATTTAAACTTATGACGAAGTTACAACAAACTTGCGATATGGCAAAGTTTAGAACGCCTTTTCATGAGTTTTTATTGATAATTAAAGCGCATTTACGAAAAGAAACAATTTGGCTCTTGTCCCGTTTCCCTGTTGTCAGTCATGGCGTAAGCAGCGGTTGACGTGGCATTTTGGCGACAGCCGGAACGCAAGGGGAACAGGCTGTTTGCCTATGTGTTTCTATGTTTGTAATAGGTATAAAAAAGCAAGCCTTTTTCTTTGTTATTCCTTTTGTTATCGCTATCTTTGCGGTTCAATTCAATCAAATTAAATCCAGATTATGAAGAAACTCTTTCTTGCCTGCCTGACGCTCGTATCCGTGCTGTCGGCATCTGCGCAGGTCCAGCGGCCTAAGCTCGTGGTGGGTTTGGCTGTCGACCAGATGCGCTGGGACTATCTGTATTACTACAACGACCAGTTCGGAGACGGAGGACTGAAGCGACTGGTCAACGAAGGCTACAACTGCCAGAACACGCAGATAAACTACGTGCCCTCCGTGACGGCTATCGGTCATCACAGCATCTACACGGGATCTGTACCAGCAGTGACGGGTCTTGCGGGAAACAACTTCCGTGACGGTGACCGATGGGTGTACTGCTGCGACGATGCCTCTGTCAAAGCTGTGGGCAGCGAGAACAGTGCGGGGCAGATGTCACCTCATTACATGTATGGTACTACGATTGGTGACATGCTTCGTGTGGCTACCGACTATCGCTCGAAGGTGGTCGGAGTGTCCATCAAGGACCGTGCGGCCATTCTGCCGGCAGGACATGCTGCCAATGGGGCCTACTGGTATGACAAGAAAGCCGGTCATTTTATCTCGAGTACCTATTATATGGACGCACTCCCGCAGTGGGTAACTGAGTTCAACAAGACTCACACGGAGCCTGGTTTCAATCTTATTGGTAGTCCGAAGGGTGTCACTTGGACTTTCGATATGGCGAAGGCGGCTATCGAAGGCGAGAAGCTGGGACAGCGTGGCGAGACCGATATGATTTGCGTGAGCATTTCGCCGACGGATGCCATCGGCCACTCCTTTAGCACACGCGGTCCGGAGAATAAGGCTGTCTACATGCAGCTCGACAAGGACCTGACCTCTTTCCTCAACTACCTCGATGCCAAAGTGGGCAAGGGCAATTATCTGCTCTTCCTCTCGGCCGATCATGGTGCCATCCACAACCCCAATCAGCTCAACGAGCATAACATCCGCGTGGGAGGATGGGACGGCGGAAAGACCATCAGCGACCTCAATGCCTACTTGAAAACGAAGTTCGGAGTCGACAAATTGGTGGAGCGCACCTATGCCACTTTTATTTATCTCAATCACAAGACGGTGCGTGAGGCCGGGCTGAAGCTGGAAGATGTGAAGGCCGAGGCTGTGAAATTCCTGCGTGAAGACCCGCAGTTCCTCTTTGCCTTCGACCCCGAGAAGGTGTCGACTGAGACGCTGCCTCAGGTGCTGCGCGAGAAGGTGACCAATGGTTACTATCGCGGACGTAGCGGTGACCTCTACGTGGTGCTGCGTGCCAACTACTATGAGAGCAAGTTCGACAAGAGCTTCCGGGGCACTACCCACGGCCAGTGGAATCCTTACGATGCCCATATCCCTCTTATCTTCTACGGCTGGCACGTCAATCATGGTGAGACGTCGGCCTTGACCCGCATCGTCGACATCGCCCCCACCGTGTGTGCCATGCTTCATATTCAGATGCCCGATGCCTGTATCGGTACGGCCATTACGCAGGTTGCCGACCCGGCTATCAATCAATAAGCAGCTTAGCTGCATCGTCTATCAAAAGAGGCAGGTTCCCGCAGGAATCTGCCTCTTTTGATGGGATGTGTGTCTGAGTTATCTCAGTTTGTTGGCCTCTACACCCTTGAAGGTAATCTTCACCGGTTTGATGTAGCCTTTGGAGTCGAAGTACATCCGGTCGATGCACACCACGCGGTGGTTGCCGTTCTTATCGCCGAGTGGGTGACGGTGGTAGACGATATAATATTTCTTACCCACGCGCAGCACGGAATGATGTCCGGCTCCAGTGGCCACGCGCGAATCCTGTTGCAGAATCTTGCCGATACGGCGGAAGGGGCCTGTCGGACTGTCGCTGATGGCGTAGGCCACACTGTAGTCGGGGCCAGTCCAGCCACCTTCCGACCACATGAGATAGTATTTGCCCTGGTGCTTCATCATGTAGGGGCCTTCCACATAGTGCTCGGGAGTGATTTCCTTGTAGTAGCTTCCGTCGTCGAAGGGTACGAGACTGAGCAGGTCGTCCGAGAGGCGCACCACGTTGCAGTGGCCCCATCCACCGTAGTACATATAGTATTTGCCGTCGTCATCGCGGAACACATTCTGGTCGATAGGTTGTGCGCCGTTGACAATGTCGCCGATAAGCGGTTTCCCGATGGCATCCTTATAGGGTCCTTCCGGCTTGTCGCTCACGGCCACTCCGATGCCACCCACTTCGCCTTTATGCACATCATTGGCTCCGAAAAAGATGTAGTACTTTCCGTTGGCCTTTATCACAGAGGGTGCCCACATGGCGCGTCGTGCCCAACTCACATTGGCTTTGTCGAGCACGCGTGGGTGTTTGGTCCAGTTGACAAGGTCGGGAGAGGAGAAGGCGTCCATGAAGGTCTGCTCGTCGTAGGGGTAGGAATAGGTGGGGAATATCCAGTATTCATTGCCATAGACGGTAACTTCGGGGTCGGCATACCATCCTGGGAATACGGGATTGCCACTGGTTTGTTTCTTCTGTGCCATGCTGCCGGCGGCTGTGAGAGCCAGCAGGGCGAGGAGGAGAGGTAGTCGTTTCATTGTTTTTGTTGTTTGGTTGTGATTTCTTTATTCTGTGAGTTTCTTTGTGCGGTTATTGTCAAGCAGTTCCTTCACCTCCCTGATATGCTCCCTTCTCATGAGTGAGAGGTCGGTGCTGTGGGTGTCCACGAAGTCAAGGAGACGGAAAGCCTTTTCCAGAAGCATATCCTTGAGCGGATGCAACTTAAAGGTGCTTTCGGCGTACCATAGTTCGGCGAGCATTTCGAGCTTGCGCAGTTGTTCCCCGGGCTTCCATTCGTTGCGGGAGTATTCGATAGCTTCTTCGACGGTGAGGTTGCGCAGTGTCCTGTAGTCGCCCACGTATTGACGGTAGATGTCCATCAGGTCCTCATCAGTGCGCTGGTCGATGTCTTTCTGAAGGAAGCGTCCGATGGCAGCCATGAATTCTTGGATAAGCCGGATGAAATAGTCGCGTTGTAGCATTGTTGTAATGAATGATTGTTGTTAGGGTTTATATGTCGTGTTGTTGCAGTTGCTGGATGTAGTCGTAGAGCTTCTTGTAGAAGGGATGGCGGGTCATGGTGGATGCGTCGCCGAGAATGATGAGCTTCATCCGGGCGCGCGTCATCGCCACGTTCATGCGCCGCAGGTCGCGCAGGAATCCTATTTGCCCCTCATCGTTGGAGCGCACCAGAGAGATGACAATGATGTCGCGCTCCTGCCCTTGAAAACCGTCGACCGTGTTGACAGAGATAAGTTTCCTGAAGGGCTTGAAAAATTCCTCGCGTCGCAGTTGCTGCCTGAGATACTGCACTTGTGCGCGATAGGGCGAGATGACACCGACGTCGATCTGCTCCTCTAAGATGCGGAGCTTTCCAATCTTTGTGAAGTAGGCTCGCAGTGTGTCAAGGGTCAGTCTGGCCTCACCTTTGTTGACACGGCCGAAGCTCTCTCCGACAAACTGTTCGCGGAAGCTTTCTTCGTCGGGCCCGAAATCTTGCTGGCTGGTGTCAATCCACTGGATGGGGATGTCGAAGTCGAGTATGCCACGGGAGCGTATCTGCGGTGCACTCACCACTTCGCCATGATAGAACCAGTTGCTTGAGAATCGCATTATCTGCTCGTTCATGCGGTACTGCACCTTGAGGAGCGTCACCACCTCGGGCTTGTTCTCCACAATGCGCTCCATGAGCGTCTTTCCCAGTCCCCCCTTCAAAGCCGCGATGCTTTTTACGGTAGGTGGCAGCTGACAGTGGTCGCCGGCAAGGATGACTCTCGTGACGCGACGTATGGGAATCCAGCAGGCGGCTTCTAAAGCCTGAGCCGCCTCGTCGATGAAGAGAGTGCCGAACTTCTGTCCTTCCAACAGTCTGTTGGCTGAACCAGTGAGTGTGGAAGCTATGACGCGGGCTTCGCCGAAGAGCTCCGAACGGATGCGCAGTTCCAGTTCCACAGCCCGGCTCTTGAGGCGTTCCATCTTCTGATGCCAGTTCTCGCGTCCGTGTTTGTGGTTCTGTCTGAGTTCACGTATGGCTCTGCGGATAGCCCATAGCTGCGGGTAGTCGGGGTGGTCTTCGAAGCGTCGCTCGTAGGTGAACGAGAGCATCTTGTCGTTCACTCTCGTCGGGTTGCCTATACGCAGCACGTTGACTCCCCGGTCGACAAGGCGTTCCGAAATCCAGTCAACAGCCATATTGCTCTGTGCGCATACGAGCACCTGCGATTCGCGGTTGAGCGTCTCGTAGATGGCTTCCACGAGTGTTGTAGTCTTTCCTGTGCCCGGAGGTCCGTGTACCACCATCACGTCCTTGGCCCACAGCACCTCGTTGACCGCCTTTTCCTGAGTGGGGTTCAACCAGGGAAAAGTCATTGGGGCGAACGAAAAGCGGGCTGCGGGCTGATGGGAATAGAAGAGGTCGCGCAGATAGGCCAACCGGTTGCCGCGAGCTTTCATTACCCGGTCGAGCGCTTCGAACATCAGCCGGTAACTGGACTCATCGAAGAAGAGCTGTACGCCCACATTGGAGGCTGTCTGAAGTTCGAGCGCCTGCCCGTTATCAGGCACTGCCACTACCATGCGGTCGTCCTCCACGTAAGACACTGTACCTGTGAAGTTGAAGTAGTGGATGGCAGTCTGCCGCTGTCCGGATGAGGAGGCGGGGAGCGTATCGGAAGTATGGAAGAAGACCACAGGCTTGCCAAACTCGAAGTTGTGCTCGATGTCGTTGTCCGTGGTTCTGAACACCTCTACGACCAATTGATTGAGAGAGTTGTAGTAGCTTTTCCCTACTTTGAGCGGGAACCATGCGTCGCCTCTTTTCACCTTCCGTTCCAGTCCCATTGATTGGGTTTGCTTGCGGAAGGCATCCTTTTCGGTGGCGTATTCGAGCTGTAAGAGCAGCTTTTGTCGCTGCAACTCTTCTATGGCACTTGGTTGGTTCATGTTTGCAAAGGTAGTGCAAACGAGGGGAACGACAAAGAAAAAGCGCGCTTTTTCTTTGTCACTCCCGAGTGCCGCCTACCTTGGCGCGGAAAGCGCAAAGCTTGCAAACGAGGGGAACGACAAAGAAAAAGCGCGCTTTTTCTTTGTCACTCCCGAGTGCCGCCTACCTTGGCGCGGAAAGCGCAAAGCTTGCAAACGAGGGGAACGACAAAGAAAAAGCGCGCTTTTTCTCCATTACTCCTGATGCGAAGATTCCGTAACGATAGGCTACAGACGGTTAGATTCTGAGTATTTTCGCCTTAGCCCCTTTCACCGACAGGCGGTTATAGGGTGTGGTTGGAAAAACGAGGTTAGTCAAGGCAAATTTTCCATCGGCGTCGAACACCTCGATGCTGCTCTTGTCGATGAAGATGAGTACGCGGCTTAATTTACCATGAGTGGGTGCTGTCGTCACCGCCGGGAAGGCATCGCTGAAGTCGGTTTGCCCGCTCTTCATACGGTCGACTGAGAAGCTTTGCTCGCTGGCGTCGTAACGCATCACCACGCCCTCGCCCTTGCCGTTGGACAGCTCGATGGTGACGTTGGGGCGCAGACGGCTCACCTCGACCATACAAGCCTCGCTGAGTTTGGCTACAGGCTTGTTGAAGGCCTCGAGCACCTCGGGTGACGGCTTTACGCTGACATAATACTCACCGCCGTCGGTAAAGAGTCCGAGGTCGCGTGGAATGGAGTTGGCCGATCGGTATTGTATCGTGGGGACGGTGGCAGCATACTGCCAGTTGCTCATCCAGGCCAGGGCAACGTGCCGGCCGTTTGGAGCTCCACTGAAAGTGACGGTTGCATAGTGGTCCTTGCCGTAGTCCATCCACTTTGTCACCTCCGGCTTGCTCTCACAGCTGAACTGATGACCATCCCACTTGCCGACAAAGTACTGTGTGGCCGACCCGCCGTAAGGGCCTCCAGGGTTGATGTTGCAAATGAGCACCCACTTGCCATTCGGCATTCTAAGCAGGTCGGGGCACTCCCATACACCTTTGTGGCAACCATAGCCTTCGCCGAAGCTGCTCTCATATTTCCAGTGCTTCAAGTCCTTCGAAGAGTAGAAGTTCATCTTCTGTCCAGTTGCCATCACGAGATTCCACTCTTGTGTGTCGTCGTTCCACAGCATTTTCGGGTCGCGGAAGTCGGGCTCCTTAGCCGTGAGCACAGGATTACCTTCATATTTCGTGAAGGTTGTCCCTCCGTCGTTGCTGTAGGCGAGGCTCTGTGTCTGGTTCTCCCGTGCCGAGGTGTACATAGCCACGATGGCATTCTTGCCGAAACCTGCTGTGTTGGCACTATCTACGATGGCCGAGCCGCTGAACACCGTACCAAGGGCATCGGGCAGTATAGCTTCCGGCTTGTGGGTCCAGTGGATAAGGTCGCGGCTGACCGAGTGCCCCCACGTCATATTGCCCCACATGGAGCCGTATGGATTGTACTGGAAATACAGGTGCCACACGCCCTCTTTATAGAACATGCCATTGGGATCGTTCATCCATCCCCACGCAGGTGTGTGGTGGTATTGTGGCCGCAACTGTTCGCGGTTGGTGGTGTCGAAGGAGTCGCTCAGCTTCATCAGCTTCCAGCAACTGTAGGCCTCGATGTTTCCCACCGTGCGGTAGTTGCCTGTGAACACCAAGTCAAGCAGAAGTTCGCCCTTGCCATATTGGCTGAGGTCGAGCGGCACGAAGTAGTCGGGCTTGCCCGTGGCCAGCCTGATGTCGATACTCGCATTGGCGTGTCCGTCTTTGATGACGCGCATCTTCGACTCGCTTTCCTTTTCTTCCACGGGCAGCAGAAGATAACGCTTGTCGGGAGTGACGCGCAGCATGGCGTGGGTGCCGGAGATTATCTGCGGTGTAAGGGGGTGGCTGTTAGACGACTGCTGTGTGCCCATCGATTGGGGCTGCTGGGCTGAAGCCTGACCGAGCGTCAAGGTCAACAGACAAATTGTGAGGCATATCTTTTTCATGAGCGGTGTTGTGTTATTTGAAGCTTGCGTAGCCAGGATTCTGCGTGTAAGCGCCGTTGGGGAGATAGTACTGTGTGATGGAGATGGGCAGGTACTCGTTCTCGCTTGCAGTGAACTGAACATACTATGCACTTGGAACTAAGATGTTATTCGACAAAATCTTTTTGATAGCGTCTGTGGTGGCATCTTCATTTCAGCCCCACGGTCTTCTTCACCCTGTTAGCTATGGCTTTTCCGATAACATCGAAATGGCCATAGCGCAGGTTGTAGGCCAACTCTTCTAACGAGCGTCCCACCTTTATCCAAGGATGGTTGAGGGCATAAGCACGATAGACACTCTCCTTATAGGCCGTATTCTCCATTACAAAATGCGGATGATGTAGAGGAAAATCAAGCTCGAAGCGCTTCATCGTGAACATGCGGCGCAGTCGGCGGGGCATGGTCTTGAAACTGGCCTGATAGTACGTGGCGTCAGTCGTGAGGCCGATGTTGTTGATTTGATTCTTCACTGGCATGGCAGCCAGACCGTTGTTCAGCAGCATTGAGGCCCAGAACACGGTCTCGTAGTAAGGCACCCCCGTAGCTCTGTGACGGCGGCACTCGTCGATGAAGCCCTTGAAATAGCCGCGGTCCTTAATCAACCTTTCTATGCGCTGCACATCCTCCGGTGAGTCGAGCCAACTGTATCCGGCATCCCATGTATCCACAACACGAAGCCAGGAAGCCCATCCCCAAATGCTGAACACGCTGGTGAAGAAATAGTCGGCAGACACCCCGGGAGTCACCTCGTCGGTATTGAATCCCGAAATCATCCACACGCGACTGTCATCGGCATAGCGGTCGAGAAGCTCCTTGCAGAAAGGGAAAAATGATTGTGACGGCACATCATCATCCTCGAGCACAATGCAACGATCGACCTTCGAGAAAGCCCATTTCTGCGACAGATACTCCGAGGGATCACAACCAAAGTTCTTTTCCTGGTAGAGACGGCTGACTTCACACTGCCAGTCAATCTCCGCATCCGCACAAATAGCGCGGCATGCCTCCACACCTGCGACATCGCGTTCACCGCGTGCTCCGTCCTGATAGAGGAAAAGATGCGAGGGACGCGCCTTCTTTACCTCTTCGAACACCCGTCTGAAAGTGGAGGGACGATTGAAGAAGATTAGCAGAACGGCCACGTCGGTCTTGTACGGCTTGAGGCTAACCGGCCGACGGGAAGTCTGGTCGCTGGTTGTAGATGTTGTGGACTGGTTCATTCCTTCTGCTTTTTTGATTAGTGTCGTTTGACATAGGTATTACCGCACAGCGCTGCAGGAAAATGTAGCACACGATACGGAGCAAAGTGCCGGACACCTGCTGTCAAATGCAAAGATAGTGCAAACGAAAGGAACAGCAAAGAAAAAGCGCGCTTTTTCTTTGATACTCCTGAGTGCCGCCTATCCTTCTTGCCGAAAGGCAAAAAGTGCAAACGAAAGGAACAGCAAAGAAAAAGCGCGCTTTTTGCTCTTCAGACCCACACCTTTGGTGTCAAGCCAGTCCATGACGAAAATCGCTAAAGCGTAAAATTGCGCTTGCGCGCATAAAATTTTATGGCTGATCGCTTCAAATCAGTTTCTTCAAAGCGCTTTGGGCAGAAGAAGGATGCACTTATTATTTTATGCACCAGGAGGTGCAATTTTACGCGACAGCGATTTTCGTCATGGACAGGCTTTGGCCCCGCAGGGGTGAGGAACAACCTGTGGGATAGCCGTCGAGCTTGCTCGTAAGGCTATCCCACAGGTTGAGCCTCA
>OMVH01000265.1 GCA_900314365.1 uncultured Prevotella sp.
CATTACCAAACGCCTCAAGAGAAAGCTCTCGCGTGAGGACTTTGAAAGCATCAAGGAAAAAGTGCAACACTTCAACATCCCGGTTACAATAGACAACATCGGTCTGTATTATTGCAAGGACGCTGAACACAGATATTATAGGGAGATTAGCAGGTGCGATTTTCCAGCACCTGCACAATATTGATTGCAGGAATGTAGAATGCGTCGGATCGAGTAGGAGGTAATGGTCCCATCAAAGGACAGCAGCGTACCGCGATAGGGTTCTCCCCTATCCCTTATATGTTTCACTTATTCTGTCTATAATTCGAAATATAACTTATCAAATTTGGTAGTCCAAAAGCAAATCGCTAACTTTGCAAAAGGATAAAACCAGTGCACCTGTTAATTGCGATTTTCAGACTGCACTATAAAAGGAACTGATAGGGATTGCCTAAGCGACAATCCCTTTTTTCGTACCTCAAAGTCAAAGAGAAGCTATTTGCCGATGCAAAAGTGGCTAAAAATAGAGTGAAGAGTCTCTGTAGGCGTAATTCTACTGACGCCTGTTATGTCTGCCAACGCATCTGAACAGAGGTGTAAATCCTCTGCTATTAAATCTGCACTGAGTTGAGAATCAAGGGCTTTTCTTACGCCAGTAATACTTTTATAAGCCCTGAGCAAAGCGTTATAATGGCGAGAATTGGTTACGATGATGCTGCTTTCGTTGACATCCTGAATACCTGCCGATTCGTAAATTATATTACGCAATTCCGCGATTCCTTTACCTTTCTTTGCACTAATGGCACACACAGGATAATCATTATTCTTAAGTGAAGCCGTATGAAGGTCAGTCTTATTTTCAACAATAACAAGTGCCCTGCCTTTAACCTGCTGTTCTACAGTCTGAAAATCAGAGTCCAACTTACCATTATCAGTAACATAGAGTACGACTCTCGCCCCTTGTAGTTGCATGAACGTACGGTTTATACCGAGCAGTTCAATTTCATCATTTGTCGTACGAATCCCTGCAGTATCAACAAACCTGAAGGTAATACCTTTTATTATAGTAGTTCCATCCACGATATCCCGCGTTGTTCCGGCAATTGGACTGACAATTGCTTTATCCTCCTGCAACAATTGGTTGAGAAGGGTAGACTTGCCGACATTCGTTGCTCCTACAATAGCGACGTTCACACCCTTTTTTAGTGCTTGCCCCGTCGAATAAGAGTCTATCAGCTGGGATAGTTTTTTTTCAATGGTTTCTGCTATTTGCTTCAACTGATCACGGTCCGCAAATTCCAACTCCTCATGGTCGCTGAAATCGAGTTCGAGCTCAATGAGAGAAGTCATCTTTAATAATTGTTCACGCAGATCAGCTAATTCGGAAGAGAAGTGCCCCTTCATTTGGCTGATGGCAGCTTGTTGACTGGCCTTGTTGGTTGAAGCCACAAGATCTGCAACAGCTTCGGCTTGCGACAAATCCATCTTTCCATTGAGATAAGCCCGCATGGTATACTCGCCGGGGCCTGCCTGCCGGCACCCTTTATCAATGAGTGCCTGAAGAACCTGCCCTAAGATATATTCAGATCCGTGACACGATATTTCCACACAATCCTCTCCAGTAAAGCTGTGAGGAGCCTTCCATAGACCCACTACAACATCATCAAGCAGGCCTCCCCTGGCATCGTAAAAATTGCCATAGTGCAACGAAGAAGGCTTTGCCTCTGACAGTCGCCCGCTAAAAAGGCTGTCAGTGATGGAAATGGCATTAGGCCCACTTAGTCTTACGATACCTATAGCGCCTCCGGCGGGGGTAGCCAAAGCGCAGATAGTAGAATGTTCAGATGCGTTCAAGTACTTTCTCAATAAGTCCTTTAATATCGTTCTTATAATTACTTTCGGCCTTATGCTTCAGTCTGTTGGCAATAACCATACAGCATGTCATCGCCTTATGTCCCATGAGCTGAGCCAGACCTTCAAGAGCCGAAGATTCCATTTCAAAGTTGGTTACCTTCAAACCCTTATATTCAAAATGCTCAATCTTCTCATTGAGCTTTGGATCCATAAGAGGCAATCGCAACTCACGTCCCTGAGGTCCGAAGAATCCTCCACAAGCAACAGTCACTCCTCGCACCATATCATCACAGGCGATACGTTGCACGAGTTCTGCATCAGATGTAGCCACATAGGGATTACCCATACGGAGGTTCCAGTCTACCTGTCGTTTGAATTCGGCTTCGAAATCAAGGTCAGAGGCATCATCGCGACCCGCATAGAAATTCAATAGTCCGTCGAAGCCCACACTTTTAACAGTAGCTATGTAAGTTCCAGTAGGTGTGTAGGGCTGCAGACCGCCACAAGTACCAATGCGGACAAGGGTTAGTGTGCGATGTATGTCTTTCTCTGTACGCGATGCAAAGTCTATATTTGCCAAGGCATCGAGTTCATTCATCACTATATCTATATTATCGCAGCCGATACCTGTTGACAGCACGGTCAGATGCTTGTCTTTGCACCATCCTGTCACGGTGTGGAATTCCCGGTTCTCACTACGAGCCTCTACCCTATCGAAATAGGATGCAACGAGTTCGACGCGGCCAGGATCTCCCACGAGAATCACCTTGTCCGCAAGATGCTCGGGCTTTACATGCAGATGAAAAATACTTCCATCTGAGTTGATGATTAGTTCAGATTCAGCAAAAAACTTCTTCATAATTGGTTCATTAGGTTCATTTTCCCAGGGCGGTAATCTCCTGGTTTCTTATTTTTTTCTCAGTCTCATGTATATCTGTGCGTAGTTTCTGTACTTTCTGTTCCAAAGAGCTCAAAGCGGCAACTTCATTAGCCGGACGCTTCAAATGAAAATTGTCCCGGGCACTTGCAAGCTGCGACTCTTCTTTTTTCAGCATTTGTTTCATTTCCAAGAGTTGAGCATAGCCCTTACGAGCTGAGGGTGATTTGAATTCAGAAGTAAAATGATAAGTGTGGTTATCGTTGATGATAAATGTCATGCGGTCAGCCTGCTCACTCACGTTGTTACGCTGCAGGGTTGCAGTCAGCCGCCTGAGAGCCGCATCCACGTCACCATACTGCCACGTCTCACGGATACTATGCAAATCAGCCAAACTACGCAACTTCGCTTCGGGCAGGTTGTCGGCCTCATAGCTCTGCCGGGAAGCAGAAGTTGCAAAAGTATAGACGCACACTTTGCCAGCCGGCTGCCAGCGGTCGCTCACCAGCCAGCCAAGCGAATCAAGGTCATCGATTGCTATCATATACTCATTGAAACGGGAGTTGAAAGGCAGTCCAAGGTTATCAGGCTTATAATATTTACTTGAGTCGCTGTTGAAGACCGTCATGAATACGTCATACCCTCCCAGACTGTTCTTTCCTTTAGCAGCAAAGTAGAGTGTCACTCCGTCGGAAGCTACGAAGGGGTGGTCGGGCTGGTCATAAGCATCACTGATACCCTCTATGGGTTGTGGTTCCGTCCACTTACCCTCCAGTTTGTCTGAGGTATAGAGAATGCGTGATGCCGAGTCTCCCATAGCTATATAACGCCTGTTGCCATACTCATTAGTATAGATGGCATCGCCTTTTCGCTCGCTCACCTCACCCATCTCCCTGCTCAACGGAATATAATAGAGAAAAGAGTCTTTATCCACCACTATACTATCAATGAAGAGCACCTTGGCCGTAGCAGGAAGCATGAGTTGATAGAGTGGGTTCACTGCAGGTTTCTTTTCAATGTGAGCAGGCTTGACTGGAGTCTTCGCCCTGCGACTTTGGGCGTTTATTCCTACCCAACAAGTAAGGAATGCAAAAACAAGGAAAAGTATTCTTTTCATATTCTGAGACTTAATAAATTATGAGAGCAGTTTTTTACTCATTCCGGCAGCAGCCCTTCGACCGTCGCCCATAGCAAGAATCACCGTTGCGCCGCCCCTTACAATGTCGCCACCGGCGTAGAGGTCGGAGCGAGAACTCTGCATAGCATCGTTAACAACAATGGTGTTCTTGCGCGTAAGTTCAAGGCCCTTTACTGATTTTGGAACCAGCGGATTAGGACTTACTCCCACGGCCACAATCACCTGGTCACAGTCAATAGTTACAGTTTCGCCCGTAGGTACAGGCCTGCGTCGTCCGCTTTCATCAGGCTCGCCCAATTTCATGACATCGAGCACAGCAGCCTTCACACAACCATTGTCATCACCAATATATTCTTTGGGATTGTGGAGCATCATGAAGTGGATACCTTCCTCCTTGGCATGCTTCACCTCCTCCAGTCGGGCAGGCATTTCTGCTTCTGAGCGACGGTATACAAGCGTCACATCCGCACCCAATCGCTTGGCAGTACGGCAAGAGTCCATAGCCGTGTTCCCTCCGCCAACAACAAGTACATGGTGTCCTATGTTAATAGGTGTATCGGTGTCAGGATTAGCTGCGTCCATAAGATTCACGCGTGTAAGATATTCATTCGATGACATTACGTTGATGAGATTCTCGCCAGGTATGTCCATGAAGCGAGGCAATCCGGCTCCAGAACCAACAAAAATTCCCTTGAAGCCCTTGTTCTCAAGCTCTTCTATCGTTATGGTTTTGCCTACGATGACATCCGTCAGAAAGTGCACCCCCATTTTGCGGAGATTATCTATCTCGACATCGACAATGCGGTTGGGAAGACGGAATTCCGGTATACCATATTTTAATACTCCCCCTATTTCGTGAAGAGCCTCAAAAACATATACCTCAAATCCTTTCTTCACCATGTCACCTGCAAAGCTTAAACCGGAAGGTCCGGAGCCCACTACTGCCACCTTGATTCCATTGTCAGGAGCCACCTGCGGCAGTACGGCCTCTCCGCTCTCACGCTCATAGTCAGCAGCAAAACGTTCAAGGTAACCAATGGCTACAGGCTGTTCGTTCATCTTCAAATGAATACATTGGCTCTCACATTGCTTCTCCTGTGGACAGACTCGTCCACACACGGCAGGCAAAGCTGAAGTCATCTTCAGCACACGGGCTGCTCCAATAAAATCTTTGCGCTCGATGTTCTTAATGAATGAGGGAATGTTGATACTGACAGGGCATCCTTCCACGCAGCCTGGCTTGGCACAGTCAAGGCAGCGGTGAGCTTCTCTGACAGCCATCTCCGGAGTGAGTCCTTTGTTGACTTCCTCAAGACGAGTAGTAGCTCTGTAGACAGGATCGAGTTCCGGCATGACAACTCTTGAAATAGCCTTTCGCTCCTTCGGTGACATCGCCTTGCGCAGCTCGATACGCCAGGAGGCATTTCTATCGGTAAGAACTGCCTCATCATCTTGCGCAACATCTGTAGCCGGACACTCTTTGGCTGTGACTTCAGAGGCAGTCGTATTGCCAGTGGGCTCAATGTGGTCTTTTAAGTTCGCCATCTCTTCCTGTTCCACCCCTTTGAAAGTACGCATACGTTCAAACATTTCCGTCCAATCAACCTGGTCACCGTCAAATTCGGGTCCGTCAATGCAGACGAATCTCGTCTTCCCTCCGATAGTCAGGCGACATGCTCCGCACATTCCGGTACCGTCGACCATAATGGTATTGAGCGACACATCATTAGGAATGCCGTATTTCCTTGCCATGAGCGAGCAGAATTTCATCATCACGGGAGGACCAATGGCCAGCACTTTGTCAATATGTTCCCGCTTTATGACCTTCTCAAGTCCAACGGTGACGACACCCTTCTCGCCCCAAGACCCGTCATCGGTCATAATAATCACCTCGTCACTGTAACGCCGCACCTCGTCAACCATTATCACAAGGTTCTTCGTTCTTCCAGCCAGTACACTCACCACACGATTGCCCGCCTTCTTGAGTGCAGTCAGGATAGGAAGGATGGCAGCAATGCCGATACCTCCACCCGCGCATACCACTGTTCCATAATATTGGATATTAGAAGGCGTACCAAGAGGACCAACGATATCACGGACACTGTCTCCCACGTTAAGCCGACAGAATTTGGTCGAAGAAAGTCCGACCTCTTGCACCACAAGGGTGAGAGTTCCCTTTTCGGCATCACTCTCTGCGATAGTGTAGGGTACACGCTCACTCCGCTCGTCCACGCGGAGGATGATAAAGTTGCCCGGCTTGCAGCTTCGGGCTATCAGCGGTGCTTCAACCTCAAGGCAGAACACCTTCTCGCTGAACTGTTGTTTATTAACGATGCGAAACATTAGCTTCTATTTAGTTTAAGATTTCAAGGTCTATATCAAAGTCCGACCGAATGCGCTCTTCAGTACTTTATGACTTAAGGCTAAGTTTTCCAGTCAGGATTACATATCGTAATTTGACTTGCCACATACATCACCCGTCATTCATCCCTTACCGAATACGGTATCCTGCCAAACCATAATAGAGTATATAAAGGAAGCAGGGTACGCACACCCAGTAAGATGCCTGGAAGCCGTAATGATCTTGTACTATCCCTTGTAGCCAGGGCATCACGGCACCTCCGGCCATTGCCATTGTAAGGAGCGAAGACCCTGCCTTCGTGAACTTTCCAAGGTCGGCCATAGCAAGCGGCCATAGTGCAGGCCACATGAGCGAACAGCCCAAAGCCATAAAGAATATACAGCCCACCGAGGCCTCAGGATTGGGTATCACTGCCACAGCTACGCTACCCACGGTAGCCGTGACAGCACATATACGCATGGCACCTGCCTGTGAAAGGTATTTAGGAATGAAGATGACCCCAGCCACATAGCCTACAATCATTCCTATGGAAGGAATGAATCCATAGTTATCGCCTTCAAGTCCGAGTTCCTTGGCATAGCCGGTAGCAGTAGCCAGAGAGATTGTCTCCACCCCCACATAGAGGAACAAAGCCAGACATCCCAAAAGCAAATGAGGAAATTGGAATATCGACGTTTTGCCTTCAGCATAATTGCATGCGGCTGCTCCATTGTTGCCGTCATCCTCACCTGCCGCCTTCACTTCTGGCAGTGGTGTCAACAGGGCAATAACACCAAGCACGACAAAGATGCCTATAATAATGGCAAAAGGCAGATTGAGGTCTGTCAACGAGATCTCCTTTATGCCCTTACCAATGACCAAAGTGATGAAGAGTGTTGTGGCCGGCCATGCGAGCTTATTGCATATACCCATGCAAGAGATTCTGCGTGCAGCAGAGTCCAACGGTCCCAATATTGTAACATAAGGATTCACGGAGGCTTGCAGCACCGTGTTGGCGGCACCGCTCACGAAGCTTGCAGCCAGGAACCAAGCGAACGACTGCTGTTGAGCTGCTATGATAAACATGCCGAAGGCAACAGCAAAAATGGCAAACGAGAGAGCCATTGTCAGCCGGTAACCTATACGACGAATACATGCAGTTGCAGGGATACCCAAAAGCAAGAAAGGGATGAAGGTAGCAGCCAAAAGCAGACTCGAGTCAGCACCCGACATGTGCATGGAATTGCGCAGCACGGGCATGAGGAACGAATTGATGCCTAAGGCAAAACCAAGGGAGAAGAAAAACAGGCCGATGACAGCCAGAGGCAGTAAGAATTTTCTCTCTTTCATCTTTTTCTCGCTTTTTGGTTGAAATAATCAGTTTATTCGAAATTCTTGTCGTCGAGCATTTCGAAACCGCAATATGGCACCAGCACCTTCGGCACACGGATGCCGTCTGGTGTCTGGTTGTCCTCTATGATAGAGGCCACAATGCGCGGCAGGGCCAGAGCAGAGCCATTGAGAGTATGGCAGAGTTCTATCTTCTTGCCCTCAGTCCGGCGGAAACGACAATGCAGGCGGTTAGCCTGATAGCTTTCAAAATTGCTCACCGAGCTCACCTCAAGCCAACGCTGCTGGGCTGCGCTCCATGTTTCGAAATCGTAGCAAATCGACGATGTGAAACTCATGTCGCCTCCACAAAGGCGCAATATGTGATAGGGGAGTTCCAATTTCTGTAGCAAGCCTTCAACATGGTTGAGCATCTCCTTCAGCGATTCGTAGGAGTGCTCGGGCGTATCAATGCGCACAATTTCCACCTTGTCGAACTGATGCAGGCGGTTTAAGCCTCGCACATCCTTACCATAGCTTCCGGCCTCACGACGGAAACAAGCCGAATAAGCACACCGCTTTATAGGCAGATCTTTCTCATCAAGGATGACGTCACGGAAGATATTGGTCACAGGCACCTCGGCTGTAGGAATCAGGTAGAGGTTGTCGAGATTGGCATGATACATCTGTCCCTCCTTGTCAGGAAGCTGACCTGTACCGTAGCCGCTGGCCTCGTTGACCACATAAGGAGGCTGAATCTCCAGATACCCTGCCTTGCGCGCCTCGTCAAGGAAGAAAGCCTCAAGAGCACGCTGGAGCCGGGCCATCTTGCCTACATAGACAGGGAATCCGGCACCCGTAATCTTCACGCCAAGGTCGAAGTCCACGAGATTATATTTCTTGAGCAGATCCCAATGACAGAGAGCATCGGGACCGAGATTAGGCTTCACTCCTCCTTCCTTGACGACAACGTTGTCGCTTGCATCCTTGCCTTCAGGCACTTCGTCGTTAGGAATATTAGGAATCTGCAGCAACTGGTCGGTCATGTCCTGCTGGGCCTTCTCCATGAGTTCTTGCAGTGCCTTGTCAGCCGCTTTAAGGTCAGCCACCTGAGTCTTGACAGCCTCAGCTTCATCGCGCTTTCCTTCCTTCATCAGACCACCTATCTGCCTGGAGAGCTGGTTTTGTTTTTGCTTGTTGGTGTCGAGCTTCTGCTGAGCCTCGCGGCGCACTTTGTCGTACTCCAACACTTTTTCAATGGCCTCACGCGCACCCTCGAAATGTTTCTTTTCAAGTCCTTTGATGACGCGATCAGTCTCCTCTGTAATAAGTTTCAGTGTAAGCATAATGCTATATGTTTTGATATTGAAATTTCAATAGTGCAAAGTTACAAAATATTTTCTTAAACCGAATCACTTTTGGCAATGGAAAAAGTCTGCTACTTTTCTCAATAAATGTCAAAGAAGCAAGAATGCCAATCCTCCGCATGGAAGATTGGCATCCTGTTGTTGTTTGGAATAAGTGTTTGTGAATGGATTATGCCTCGCTCTTTTTAGCTTTCTCGGCATATGCCTCAGGACTGAGGACAGAGACCGTGCTCTTGTCGCGGGCACCCTTGTGGAAGTACACCACGCCATCGGTGAGGGCGTAGAGGGTATCATCCTTGCCCTGGCCTACATTCTGGCCGGGGAAGTGCTTGTTGCCGCGCTGGCGCACGATGATGTTTCCGGCGGTAATAGTCTGTCCGCCCCAAATCTTCACGCCCAGTCTCTGGGCTGCTGACTCGCGTCCGTTCTTGGAACTTCCTACACCTTTCTTATGTGCCATTTCTG
>OMVH01000264.1 GCA_900314365.1 uncultured Prevotella sp.
TAGAGCAACAGCCTTCTAAGCTGTGGGTCCTGGGTTCGAACCCCAGCGGAATCACTTGGGTACAAAAATGCAAGCGCTTATCAATCCATGAGTATTGAATGCGCTTTTTTTGATTTTTCCAGTTAAGCTTTTTATGTCTTAAATGTTGCTCGGCGGCAGCCGTCGCACCACAATTAGAATTCTGCAATGGGGCAAAGTTGAAATGCAACTTTGCCACGAACCTGATAGGTGATACTCTTGTAATGAGTTCGCCCAGTCTGTCAAAGGCCATTGCCGCGTGTCCGTCACAGATGCCGAAAGCGCGCCTGCCGAAATATGTTTATCCGGACGAGGTGCTGTCGGTCTCTGACTTGCAGACGAAGGCCAGGGGCGACAAGGTGTTCACGTTACGAAGAGAAGAGGCAAAGCTAATACATGACCTCGATTTGCATCCTAAGAAAGGTGGTTTGTTCGGTGACCACCTGCTAATGCTGCGACGGAGGCACTAACGAAGCTAACGACCGTGATGCGGCAGAGAATGAACGCGAGCGATGCCGACGTTGCAGCGCTTAACAAGGTAGTGGCCGCACAGACCAAGTTAGGCGTTGTGGGCGGTACCGTGCAACGCAGCGGCCTGTAACAGCTGACGACCTTTGCCACACAGCGCTCTACACTGGAGCCCCTGTTGCTCGCGATGAACAATTTGGTAGTGCAGCAAAAAAAAAGAAGCTACGCCGCTAAACGGCTACAAAATACCACAGCATCATCGCTGGGCGAATAGCGTAGACATCTTTAAGTTCATTGAAATCCGTGTCAGAGACATTCTCTGAACGGTTACGACTCGCTGTTGCAAAGTTAAAAAAACGTAATACAAAATTCAAAGCCGAAGCTTTTGAAGGCTATGTTGTTAAAATTGAGTAACTTTGCGCCGATTTAATGAAACCGGGATAATTGTTTGCATAAAAACATACGATTGTTCCTGGGGATTTGATTCACATAAAGTCTAACTTTATTAATTATTAATTTATTATTTTAATTTATGTCAGAAGTAAAGAACGAAGGTCTGCAGGACTTTAACTGGGACGAGTTCGAGAACGGCAGAAGCTCCGAGGCTACAAAGGAAACCCTCGAGAAAGCTTATGACGAGACGCTGAGCAAGATTGCTGAGCAGCAAGTTGTTGAGGGAGAGGTTATTTCCATCGACAAGAAAGAAGTTGTAGTCAACATTGGCTACAAGAGCGATGGTATAATCCCCGCCTCTGAATTCCGTTACAATCCCGACCTGAAGGTTGGTGACAAGGTTGAAGTCTACGTAGAGAACCAGGAGGACAAGCGCGGTCAGCTTGTACTTTCTCACAAGAAGGCCCGCCTGAGCAAGAGCTGGGAGCGCATCAACGAGGCTAAGGACAACGATGAGGTTATCCAGGGCTATATCAAGTGCCGTACTAAGGGCGGTATGATAGTCGATATCTTCGGTATCGAAGCTTTCCTCCCGGGCAGTCAGATCGACGTTCACCCCATACGCGACTACGACGTGTTCGTAGGCAAGACAATGGAGTTCAAGGTTGTGAAAATCAATCAGGAATTCCGCAATGTTGTTGTTTCTCACAAGGCTCTTATTGAAGCTGAACTGGAAGCACAGAAGAAGGAGATTATCTCTCACCTTGAGAAAGGACAGGTGCTTGAGGGCACTGTCAAGAATATCACCTCTTACGGAGTATTCGTCGACCTTGGAGGTGTGGACGGACTCATCCATATCACAGACCTTTCTTGGGGCCGCGTGAGCGATCCTCACGAGATTGTGCAGCTTGACGAGAAGATTAAGGTGGTTATCCTTGACTTCGACGAGGAAAAGAAGCGTATAGCTCTTGGTCTGAAGCAACTTACACCGCATCCTTGGGATAGCCTCGACCCGAACCTGAAGGTTGGCGACCACGTGAAGGGTAAGGTGGTTGTGATGGCTGACTACGGCGCATTTGTTGAGATTCAGCCCGGTGTGGAAGGCCTTATCCACGTGAGCGAGATGTCATGGAGCCAGCACCTGCGTTCAGCTAACGAATTCCTGAAAGTGGGTGACGAAGTAGAAGCTGTCATCTTGAGTCTTGACCGCGAGGAGCGCAAGATGAGTCTCGGCCTGAAGCAGCTCAAGGAAGATCCTTGGGAGCATATTGAGGAGAAGTATCCTGTCGGAAGCCGTCATACAGCTAAGGTTCGCAACTTCACCAACTTCGGTATCTTTGTCGAGCTTGAGGAAGGTGTGGATGGTCTCATTCATATCAGCGACCTGAGCTGGACCAAGAAGATTAAGCATCCTTCGGAGTTCACTACTGTTGGCGCTGATATTGATGTGGTTGTACTCGAAATTGACAAGGAGAACCGTCGTCTGAGTCTTGGTCACAAGCAGCTTGAGCCCAATCCTTGGGACACCTACGAGAGCATCTATACACCGGGTTCCGTACATCGTGGCAAGATTACACAGATGATGGACAAGGGTGCTGTCATCACTCTTAATGAAGGTGGTGAGGGCTTTGCTACTCCGAAACATCTTGTCAAGGAGGATGGCACTCAGGCTCAGCTTGGTGAGGAGCTCGACTTCAAGGTGATAGAGTTTGTTAAGGATACCAAGCGCATCATCCTCTCCCACAGCCGTACATTCGAGGACGTGAAGGAGGAGCCTCGCAGCAACCGCAAGCACTCCGGTAACAAGAAGCAGGAGGCTACAGCTATCAACAATGTGGCTGCAAGCACATCTCTTGGCGATCTCAATGTGCTGGCTAAGCTGAAGGAAAAGATGGAAAAGGACGAGAAGAAGTAATTTGATCTTCTCACTAAGAAATTTTAGTTGCGAGGCTGTCATCCTGTTGTGGCAGCCTCGCATTAGTATTATAATGAAAAGCCTTTGAGAACACGAGCAATTAATAATAAATGTTAAGCTGCAAAAAGAAAGTCGCAGCGGATTCAATAATCATTGAAAAAAACACTAAATTTGCAGTCGTTTTAACGCAATTACGTTTCCATCTGTGAAACGCAATCTTTTCAAACAGATATTCATACCCAATGTATAGCAAAGACGATTTATCATCGATGTCCATCGTTAGGCTCAAAGAAATTGCCAATGATGAGGGTGCTACTTTTGCGCCCGATGCCAGCCTGGAAGACATAATTTACGCCATTCTCGATAAACAGGCGGAACTGGAAGGAAGCAAGAATCCCTTAGGCGGTGCCAAGCGCAAGAGAGTGCGCATTGTCAAGAAAGATATTGACCGTGTTTATTCCGTCAATGGAAAAGAAGGCGAGAATTTTGACCTTAAGAAAAACAAGCCAGTAGCCGAGTTGCCTTCGCTCTTTAAGGACGATACCGTAGATTCTACACCTGCAGGCAATGAAGTTACAGATGAGGTTAAAACTGCTGAACAGCAACCGACGTTGAGTCCAGAAGAAGAACTGGCTGCAATGCCTAAGCATAGAGGTCGCAAGACCAAGAGGGAACTTGAACTCTTGGCAATGATAGAGGCCAAGAAGAATGCAGAGGCTGCTAAGGCCAATGCCCAGCAAGAATCTGAGCCAGAGAATACTGAGAGCCAAACAGAAGTTCCTGGAGATGATAGTGTGGTTGATCAAAACGTAGAAAGTGACTCCGCAGTTAATGAGCCACAACAGGAAGAAGGTATGGATTCGCTCATTGCGAAATTACAGGCTAAAGTGAATGCCCATAACGAGAATGAGGAAGAAAAACGCGAGGCTATTGAGAATGGAATCTGGGATGGTGACCCGGGTGATGGAACTGACTTCATTCCTGTAGTCGATATACCTATAGAGGATCAGGGAGCTGTCCCCAATTACGATATGTTCGACAATCCCACAATGCCCGTCGCTGGCACTGTCCCCTCCTTCCAGACCGTTCCACAGACTTCCGTATCCGAGGAAGCTTACGATTTCGATAATATCGTATCGGCCAACGGTGTGCTCGAAATAATGCCCGATGGCTATGGCTTCCTTCGTTCCAGTGACTATAACTATCTGTCATCACCTGACGATGTCTACGTTGCCGGCAACTATATCAAGCGTTATGGCCTGAAAACCGGTGATGTCATTCAGTGCACGGTGCGTCCACCTCATGATGGGGAGAAATATTTCCCGATGACCTCTATTGACAAGATTAATGGCCGTGCACCTGATGAAATACGTGACAGGATGCCTTTTGAGCACCTTACTCCCCTCTTTCCAGACGAAAAGTTTACACTCTGCGGAGACCCTGCTACGACCAACCTCTCAACGCGCATCGTCGACCTCTTCTCTCCCATCGGTAAGGGACAGCGTGCCCTCATCGTGGCCCAGCCCAAGACGGGTAAGACTATCCTGATGAAGGATATCGCCAATGCCATTGCTGCCAATCATCCTGAAGCATATCTCATGATGCTGCTGATTGACGAACGTCCTGAGGAAGTCACTGACATGGCACGCACTGTCAATGCCGAGGTCATAGCTTCCACATTCGATGAGCCTGCCGAGCGACACGTCAAAATTGCCGGTATCGTTCTTGAAAAAGCCAAGCGAATGGTTGAGTGTGGCCACGACGTAGTCATATTCCTTGATTCTATCACTCGTCTTGCGCGTGCCTACAACACCGTTTCGCCTGCCAGTGGAAAGGTGTTAACGGGTGGTGTCGATGCCAACGCACTCCAGAAACCCAAGCGTTTCTTTGGTGCTGCACGTAACATTGAAGGTGGCGGCTCACTCACAATCATAGCTACCGCTCTCATTGACACCGGTTCAAAGATGGATGAGGTTATCTTTGAGGAATTTAAGGGAACCGGCAACATGGAGTTGCAGCTCGACCGCTCGCTCTCGAACAAACGCATCTTCCCTGCGGTCAACCTCGTGGCCTCAAGCACGCGTCGTGATGACCTGCTGCAGGATAAGACGACGCTCGACCGCATGTGGATTCTTCGTAAGTACATTGCCGACATGAACCCAGTGGAAGCCATGAATGCTATCCACGATCGTATGGTCCGTACAAAGGACAACGACGAGTTCCTGCTATCGATGAACTCGTGACCCTACCGTTCAACTTATGGATTCATACATTGAGATAAAAGGCGCACGTGTCAACAATCTAAAGAACATCAATGTAAGGATACCGCGCAACAAACTCATCGTCATTGCCGGAGTCTCGGGCTCCGGCAAATCCTCGCTGGCTTTCGACACTCTCTATGCCGAAGGCCAGCGGCGTTATGTGGAGTCGCTCTCAGCCTATGCCCGTCAGTTTCTTGGACGTATGCATAAGCCTGAGTGTGATTTCATTAAGGGATTACCTCCAGCCATCGCCATCGAGCAGAAGGTAATTGCGCGCAATCCACGTTCTACGGTTGGTACGTCGACTGAGATTTATGAATATCTGCGCCTGCTCTTTGCCCGCATCGGTCGCACCTACTCCCCTATCAGCGGATGTGAAGTCAAGAAGCACAGTACAGAGGATATTGTCAGCTGCGTGCAGAAATTCGGTACAGGCACCAAGTTTATGGTGCTGGCTCCTTTGCATCTGAACGAGGGACGGACGGTGGAGACACAGCTTCAGACCGACCTGAAGGAGGGATACACTCGAATTCTTTTTAAGGGGAAAGTGATACGTATTGATGACTTCCTGGCCGAAGAGCATGACGGTTTGAAAACGGAAGACATCTATATTGTCATCGACCGTATGAGCGTATCCGAGGAGAAGAGCGAAATATCACGTCTTATCGACTCAGCAGAGACTGCTTTCTACGAAGGTCACGGCTCTTGTCGGCTCACATTCCTTCCATCCAACATCAGCTACGACTTCTCCATACGTTATGAGGCCGACGGCATGAAGTTCGAGGAGCCTAACGACAACATGTTCTCCTTCAACTCGCCCTTGGGCGCCTGTCCCAAGTGCGAGGGCTTTGGCAGCGTCATCGGCATCGACGAGCGCCTTGTCATTTCCAACTCCTCACTCAGTGTTTACGATGGTTGTGTGCAATGCTGGCATGGCGAGAAGATGGGCATGTGGAAGGACGAGTTCTGCCGGCGTGCTGCTTCCGACGGTTTCCCTCTCTTCAAGCCCTATTTTCAACTCACGCGCAAGGAGAAAGATATGCTTTGGCACGGACTGCCCTCAGAATCGAAAAAGGACATCCACGATAAGGTATGCATAGATGCTTTCTTCCAGATGGTGAAAGAAAACCAGTATAAGATACAATACCGCGTGATGATGAGCCGCTACCGTGGACGCACAGTTTGTCCTGAGTGTCATGGAACGCGACTGAAGAAAGAAGCAACGTGGGTGAAGGTTGGAGGTATGAGCATCACGGACCTTGTAGAGATGCCCATTGTCAATCTCAAGGAATGGTTCGACAAGCTTCAACTCGATGACCACGATGCTGAAGTGGCCAAGCGTCTGCTTACAGAGATTAACAATCGCTTGCAGTTCCTGCTCGATGTCGGGCTCGGCTACCTCACGCTCAACCGTCAGTCCAACTCACTTTCCGGGGGAGAGTCACAGCGTATCAATCTCACCACTTCACTTGGCAGTTCGCTTGTAGGTTCACTCTACATTCTTGATGAGCCCAGCATCGGACTGCACAGCCGTGACACGCAGCGACTCATTCATGTGCTCAGAGAACTTGTCGAACTGGGTAACACCGTGGTGGTGGTAGAGCATGACGAAGAGATGATGCGGGCTGCCGACTACCTTATTGACATAGGCCCCGATGCCGGAAGGCTTGGCGGAAAGGTGGTCTTTGCAGGCAAAGTGGCCAACATCACTGACACTGACAAGCAGGAGGCTGAATCGCTACTGAAGAAATATCCCGACAGCTACACCATCAAATATCTCACGGGTAGTGAGACCATTGCTGTGCCGCCGAGCCGACGTCCCTGGAACCAGAGCATCAGGCTCGAAGGTGCGAGAATGAATAACCTACGGGGTATCAACGTCACTATTCCACTCAATGTGCTGACGGTCGTGACGGGTGTGAGCGGAAGCGGCAAGTCGTCACTTATTAAGGGGACACTCTTTCCAGCTCTGAAAAGACATCTTGATGAGGTGGCCGATATGCCCGGTGAGTTCTCGTCACTTACGGGTGACGTGGACGCTGTCAGACACGTGGAGTTTGTCGATCAGAACCCCATTGGAAAGAGCACTCGTTCGAATCCAGCTACCTACGTAAAGGCTTATGATGCTATCCGACAGCTGTTTGCCGAACAGCAACTGTCCAAACAGATGGGATTTACGCCGCAATATTTCTCCTTCAATACCGAGGGCGGAAGGTGTGAGGAATGCAAGGGAGCCGGTGTTATCACCGTAGAGATGCAATTCATGGCCGACCTTGTATTGGAATGTGAGGCCTGTCACGGAAAGAGGTTCAAGAAGGAAATACTGGAGGTGAAATTCCATGACAAAAACATCAGCGACGTTCTTGATATGACAGTCAGCGAAGCCATCGACTTCTTTGGACAATACGGACAGAAGGAAATTACCAAGCGACTGCAGCCCTTAGAGGAAGTGGGACTAGGCTACATCAAGCTCGGCCAGAACTCATCTACCCTCTCGGGAGGCGAGAATCAGCGCGTGAAGCTTGCATATTTCATCGGCCAGGAGCGGCAGGAGCCCACGCTCTTCATTTTCGATGAGCCCACAACAGGACTTCATTTTCACGACATCAAACGTCTGCTTCATGCTTTCGATGCGCTTATCAGCCGGGGACACTCCATCATCGTCATTGAGCATAACCTCGATGTCATCAAGTGTGCTGACTACGTCATCGACCTTGGTCCCGATGGAGGTGACCGTGGAGGCAATGTGGTTTGTTGCGGAACTCCTGAGCAGGTGGCTGCATGCCAGCAGAGTATCACGGGACGTTTCCTGAAGGAAAAGCTATGAGACAAGGCGGGCTCTCCCTATTGCTCCCGACCTACAACGACATCTGCGTCAGTATGGTCAGCAAGTTATCGGCTGCAATGGAGAGCCTGCCTTTTGACTGCGAGATCATCGTGGCCGATGATGCTTCTACCGACATTCATGTCAAAGAGGCCAACCGGCACATTGCGACCCTTCCCTTTTGTTCTTACATAGAGAGGGAAGAAAACGCCGGACGAGCTGCTATCCGTAATTTTCTTGCTCGAAAGGCCCGCTTTGTATGGCTGCTCTTCATTGATGCCGACATGGAGATTGCCGATGCCTCGAAGTTCATTATGAGCTATATGGAGTCCGAGGGGGATATCGTTTACGGGGGATATCACATCGCTCCCGCGGCAGAAGTACCTCCCTGCAACTTGAGACTTCGCTATGAACTGAGCCGTGAGGGAACCCACTCTGCAGCAATGCGGCGCAGGCATCCCAATGCCGACTTCCACACATCGAACTTCCTCATCAGTCGTGCCATCATGCTTGCCCATCCCCTCAACGAGCGTTTCCATCAGTATGGATTCGAGGATGTAGCCTACGGAAAATCACTCTTGCAGGCAGGCTACACCATCAGTCACGAGGATATCCCCACGGAATTCACGAAATTTGAGAGCAATCGTGTCTTCATAGAAAAGACAGAAACTTCATTGCATACCCTTCTTGATTTCAAGGATGAGCTGCGAGGGGTCTCCAGACTCGAAGCTGTTTCTGCGCGGATTTCGAAACTGCATGCTGACTTTCTTTTCAGTGGTCTTTATCGTCTCCTTGGCCGCTGGTGGCGCAGCAGGCTTGTTGGAGACTGTCCCTCCCTGCGTCTTTTCGGACTCTATAAACTCTGCTACTTCATTCATCTTCGTTCGTCCCGGTAATCCACACACGAAGTCATATGATAAGCCTGCGAGGGCAATCCTTGCCAGGCATCCTGTTAGCATTGAAGCAATCTTCGCCGCCTTCTGCCGGCGGCAGCCCCAAGCAGTTCATTTCAATTCAAAGATTCCTGTTGGCACCCTACGTTTGAGTACTTCGAAGCCGAAGTCTTCGCCAGCCTTCTTCCCGTAGCGTTCCAGCACCTCCTCTATGGTTTTATGGGCCAGCACGGGATGATTGTTTTCTGCGCTCAGATGGCAGGCCCAAACATAGCGTAGCGAGTCTGAGGTGTTCTCACCCAAAGCCTCGCCGCAGCCACGGTTGCTCAGATGTCCCGTCTGACTGGCTATACGCTGTTTCAGATACTGAGGATAGGGTCCGGCAGCAAGCATCTGTTCATCGTGGTTGGCCTCGATGACGAGGTAGTTGGCCTCATGGATGAATTGCTTCATCTCTGTGGTCACATGACCAATGTCTGTCATCAGACAGAAGGTGATTCCCTCGCACACGATGCGGTAGCCCACGTTGTCAAGACTGTCGTGGGGCACATCGAACGCCGTCACTTCAAATTCGCCGATATGGTAGGTTTGGTTCTTCTCTATGATGTTCACGCGCTCCGCAGGCACCTTATGCTTCACACAGAAGTTTATTTCTATACCGTTGTGCACTTTCCGCGTGGCGTACACCGGCAGACCGAACATCTTGCTCAGGCTACCCACCGACTTTACGTGGTCGGCATGGTCGTGGGTGACGAGCACGTGATGGATATTGTGCATGTTGAGCCCATATTGGGCAAAGTGCTTCTTCAGTGTTCTCACCCCGATTCCGACATCTATCATCAAACCGTCATGCTCCGTGAAAAGATAGTAGCAGTTGCCACTGCTGCCACTACCGAAGGATATAAAACTTAGCATATTTTCATTACTTTGAAACAAAAGTATATAAAATGATTGATTGTACCAAAAAAAGACTTAACTTTGTAGAAAATTAAACGTTGCTGGATGAAAACCACCTCAATAATTGCACTGTTGTGTGTCTTCTGTGCCTTCTTGAGCTGTAATGGCAGCCATAAAGGCGGAGAGCGTCAGTTGCGTGCCGATGCGGACTCTTTCGTCACTGCCTACTTCGACTGGCGCTTCGACAAGGCTCTTGCCTGGTGCACAGACTCCTCGGCCATCTGGCTGCGCTATGCAGCGACTCAGGTGCATGAGGCTGACATCGAGCTGTTGCGTGCTCAGAAAGAAGGTGCCTCACATACTATCGATGAGCTCACCTTTATCAATGACTCTACGGCCTTAGTCGCTTTCAGCGTGAACAACTTTCTGGCTATGGACACCATCGGCAAAGCTGCCCGACAAGTAACGGAGGCCAATTATAAGCTGCTCATGAAATACAAGAACGGCCGTTGGCTCGTGAGTCTGAAGAGTCTTCCGCAAGAAGAGAAAACATTTCATTAACAATATCATTTTATCCAAACAAGCTATGAGAAGATTGAAAACCGCAACACTGTTGTTGCTGGCTCTCTTGCTGGTATCCGCAATACCGGCAAGTGCCAAGAAGAAGTCCGGTGAGGCTCCGGTAGCCCGCTGGAGCGAAGAGAAAGCCAATGCCTGGTATGCCGGGCAGCCCTGGATGTCGGGATGCAACTACATCCCCGCCAGCGCCATCAACCAAATAGAAATGTGGAGTGAGGAGACCTACGACCCCAAGCAGATTGACAAGGAGCTTGGCTGGGCCCAGGAGCTCGGATTCAATACGATGCGTGTTTTCCTGAGCAGCGTGGTCTACGAGCACGATCCCGCAGGGATGAAGAAGCGCATCGACAATTTCCTCGGTATCTGCTCTAAGCACGGCATTCGTCCGCTGTTCGTCTTCTTCGACGACTGCTGGAATGCAGAGTCGCACTATGGCAAGCAGCCCGACCCCAAGCCCGGTGTGCATAACTCGGGCTGGGTGCGCGACCCCTCTATGAGTCTGCGCAAGGACACCGTCACACTTTATCGCAATCTGGGCAAATACGTGAAGGATATCCTCTCAACCTTCCGCAACGACAAGCGTATTCTGCTTTGGGACCTCTACAACGAGCCGGGTAACAACCATCTCGTAACCTCTAGCCTGCCCTTGCTCAAGAAAGTCTTTGAGTGGGCTCGTGAGGTGAATCCCTCTCAGCCTCTCACGGCGGGTGTATGGAACTTAGGCAAGGAATTCGCACCACTCAATGCCTTCCAGCTTGAGAACTCCGACGTCATCTCCTACCATAACTATCAGCCGACACCCAATCACGAGAGCGACATCAAATACTTCGGCGCACTCAACCGTCCGCTTGTCTGCACCGAGTACATGGCCCGCCGCAATGGCAGCATGTTCTTCAACATCATGCCGCTGCTGAAGGAGCACAAGGTGGTAGCCATCAACT
>OMVH01000262.1 GCA_900314365.1 uncultured Prevotella sp.
AGTAGGGAGGGTATTATAGCCGTCAGCTATGACAGACGAGGAAAACAAGTAGCAATCTATCCTTCATTTTAAGTAACCTTCCACCCTATCGCTTATTACAGTTTAGTCTCTAAGCACCGCGCGATCTTAATAAAAAAGTAGGATTTTCTTTGTCATTCCCTGCGTTTACACTATCTTTGCACTGAAATGGAAGCGCCAAGGCTGACCATGGGCATAAGTTAAAGGAAAAGATGAAGACAGCAGTAATAAAATATAACGCCGGCAATGTTTTCTCGGTGATGTGCGCTCTCAGAAGGCTCGGAGCAGAGCCGTTGCTCACCGATGACCCAGAGGAGATACGCACTGCCGACCACATTGTCTTTCCCGGCCAGGGTGAAGCCTCGGGTGCTATGAAGTGTCTCCGCGAGAAAGGGCTCGACAAAGTGTTGCGCCGTGCCACGCAACCACTCCTTGGTATCTGCATCGGCATGCAGTTGCTCTGTGCCTCAAGCGAGGAGGGCGACACGCCCTGCATTGGCATCTTCCCGATGACAGTGAAGCGTTTCCGTCCTGTACGCCATGAGGATAAGGTGCCTGCTATGGGCTGGAACAACATCCGTGACCTTGAAAGCCCTCTCTTCAACAGGGTTGCAGAAAACAGCTACACCTACTTCGTGCACAGCTTTTATGTACCCATCTCTCCCTTCACCATCGCAACTTCCGATTATATCCTGCCCTACAGCGCTGCCATTGGCCGTGACAACTTCTTTGCCACACAGTTTCATCCTGAGAAAAGTGGCAGCGTGGGCGAGCAGATACTTCGTAATTTTCTTGCGCTATGACAAAAATCATCCCTGCTATAGATTTGATTGGCGGACAATGTGTGCGCCTGGAGAAAGGTGACTACAATCGGCTGACCGTATATTCCGCCCATCCGGCGGAAGTAGCACGCTGCTTTGTCAGGGCAGGATACAACCGTATACATGTGGTAGATCTCGACGGCGCGCGCATGGGCCGTATTGTCAACAAGGACACGCTGCGTGCCATTTGCAGTGTCGACGGTGTGGAGGTGGACTTCGGTGGGGGCATCCGTACGGAGAACGACCTGCAGACAGCTTTTGACTGTGGTGCGCGATGGGTCACTGCAGGCAGTATCGCAGCCACCGACTCGCAGCTTACAGAGCGTTGGATTGCACGTTTCGGAGCGTCAAGATTCATTCTCGGAGCTGACGTCAACGATGGTCGCATTGCCATAAAAGGCTGGAAAGAGGACTCGGGGATCAGTTTGTGGGACTTCCTCGAACACTATCACAGCCTTGGCATCAACAAGGTGCTCTGCACAAACATTCAACGCGACGGCTTGATGCAGGGGCCTGACACAGAACTTTATAAAAGCATCATGAACCGCTATCCTGACGTGGAGCTTATTGCAAGCGGAGGTGTAGGTGATGCGACCGACATCGAAAGTCTGTCGCGAGACGGTATACCCGCTGTCGTAGTGGGAAAAGCCATTTACGAGGGCCGAATTCGAATACCCGGACTGGAACTCTGCACGGAAGGCCGCCATAGTTCGCTTGCCAAACGCATCATTCCCTGTCTTGACGTGAAAGACGGACTCACAGTAAAGGGCACCAACTTTGTGAACTTCCGTGAAGCTGGCGATCCGGTAGCTCTCGGCAAAGCCTACAGCGATGCTGGAGCCGACGAACTGGTATACCTCGACATCACGGCCTCTGCCGAAGGTCGAAAGACTTTCACCCAGGTAGTGAGCCGAGTAGCTGAGGAGCTCAATATACCATTCACTGTGGGTGGAGGCATCTCGGAGATTGCCGATGTGGAACGACTGCTCACCGCCGGCGCCGACAAGGTGAGCGTCAACTCGGCAGCCCTGCGGCGTCCGGAACTTATCAACGAGATAGCCCGACGCTTTGGTTCTCAGTGTGTGGTGTGTGCCATAGATGCGCGTGAAGAGACAACGGGAGAATGGCGCTGTTTTGTCAACGGAGGCAGAGTACCCACAGAGCGGGGACTCTTCGAATGGGCCAGAGAGGCAGCCGACCGCGGGGCAGGCGAAATACTCTTTACTAGCATGAACCACGACGGTACTGAGCAAGGCTATGCCAACGAAGCTCTGGCTCGATTGGCCGACGAACTGCCCATTCCTGTCATAGCCAGTGGCGGTGCAGGAAAGATGGAAGATTTTCTCAACGTTTTTGCACGGGGCAAAGCCGATGCGGCCCTGGCTGCAAGCGTGTTCCACTTTGGCGAGATTGCCATACCTGAGCTGAAGCACTATCTGCTAAGACATGGTATCAATGTGAGGGTCTGACAGCCTCCCATAATCATATAAACAATGACTAATCACAAGAAGAATATGCAATTAGACTTCGAAAAGACTGGCGGCCTCATTCCCGCTATCATTCAGGATTCAACGACTAAGAACGTGCTAATGCTCGGCTATATGAACGAGGAAGCTCTTCAGAAAACCCAGGAAACAGGTCGTGTGACATTCTGGAGTCGCACACGTAAGTGCCTTTGGACAAAAGGTGAGACCTCTGGCCACTATCTCAGCGTAGTAAGCATAACACCCGACTGCGACAACGATACACTGCTTGTCGAAGCTGTTCCTCATGGTCCCGTCTGCCATACGGGCAGCGACACATGCTTCGGTGGCAAGAACGAAGCTGATTCCATCCACTTTCTGAGCAGTCTGCAGGACGTGGTCTGTCAACGTCACAAAGATATGCCCGAAGGCTCCTACACTACGAGTCTCTTTCGCGATGGTACCAACCGCATGGCTCAAAAGGTGGGCGAAGAGGCCCTCGAAGCCGTCATCGAGGCTGTGAGCGGCAACAATGAGCGTCTAGTCTACGAGGCTGCTGACCTTATCTATCACCTCGAAGTGTTGCTGGCTTCAAAGGGCCTGCGTATCGAAGACATTGCCGACGAACTCCGGCAACGTCACCAACCCGGTTGGAAAAAGCACTGACATCAAACACAATATACACAATATGCTCATAGACTACGAAAACGTAAACATCTATCAAGGTGACCGCCTCATACTCAAGGATGCCTGCTTTCATGCTGACAAAGGCGAGTTTATCTACCTCATAGGAAAGGTTGGGTCGGGGAAGACTTCACTTATTAAGACATTCTATTGCGAACTCGACCTGCGTCCAGGCGAAGGAGAGAAGGCTGAGGTGCTCGGACGCGACTTGCTGACCATAAAGCGCAAGGACATTCCGGCTCTGCGACGTGAGATGGGCATCATCTTCCAGGACTTCAAGCTACTCCACGACCGCAGTGTGGAGAAGAACCTTGAATTCGTGCTAAAGGCTACAGGATGGAATGACAAGAAGAAGATAAAACAGCGCATCGAGGATGTGCTCTCTGCAGTCGGTATGCCTGGGACCGAGCACAAGATGCCACATGAACTGTCGGGAGGCGAACAGCAACGCATGGCTATTGCCAGGGCTCTGCTCAACCATCCACAGGTGATTTTCGCTGATGAACCCACGGGGAACCTTGACCCTGAGACAGCCTCTGCTATCGTGAAGCTACTCCACGATGCCACCGACCAGGGCACAGTCGTGGTTATGTCTACACACAACATTGCAATGCTAAACAAATTCCCGGGCATCGTATACCGGTGCAAGGACGGGGCCATCAACGATGTCACCCAGGAATATCATAACCTGGACCTCAGTGAGGACGAAGAAGAGGCCGGAAGCGAGTAGACCAAAGAAGCCCTATCAGATTGAATTAACAGTACAATGTCGCAGCTTAACAGGCTGTGACTCAGAGAATAGAAGATTATGATGAAAGTAATGAAATTCGGAGGTACTTCTGTCGGAACTCCCGAGAGAATGAAGCACGTTTGCGACCTCATCACAGCAAGCGGCGAACCGACCGTGGTGGTACTCTCAGCTATGTCGGGAACAACCAACCAACTCGTCGAAGTCACGGACTATCTGTACAAAAAGAATAACGACGGTGCCAACGAGATAATCAACAGCCTCGAAAAGAAGTACATGGGGCACGTGGACGAACTCTATACGACCGAGGAGTACCGACGCCGTACGCGAGAGTTCCTTCAGGCTGAGTTCACTTACCTGAGAAGTTTCACCAAGGACCTTTTCACAAGCTTCGAGGAGAAGAGCATCGTGGCGCAGGGTGAGATACTGAGCACGAACATGGTGGAAAACTATTTGGAGGAGCGTGGTGTGAAGAGCATTCTCATCAGTGCCCTCGATTTCATGCGCACGGATAAGAACAGCGAGCCCAATCTTCCCTATATCAAAGAGAAGCTACATGACATCATGGAGAAGAACAAGGGCTACCAAATTTATCTCACACAGGGTTTCATCTGCCGCAATGCTTATGGCGAGGTTGACAACCTGCAGCGTGGCGGCTCTGACTACACGGCCTCACTCATCGGTTCTGTATTGCCGGCTGAAGAAATTCAAATATGGACCGACATCGACGGTATGCATAACAATGACCCTCGCATCGTCGACCATACGGAGGCTGTCCATCAACTGAATTTTGAAGAAGCAGCTGAGCTCGCTTATTTTGGTGCCAAAATCCTGCATCCAACTTGTGTGCAACCGGCCAAATACGCGGGGGTACCAGTTAGACTGAAGAACACCATGGACCCAGAGGCCGAAGGTACCATCATCGACAACGTTATAATCCGTGGGAAAATTAAGGCTGTCGCCGCTAAGGACAATATAACTGCCATCAAGATTAAGTCAAGCCGCATGCTCTTGGCAACAGGATTTCTACGAAGGATTTTTGAAATCTTTGAGAGCTATCAGACACCCATCGACATGATAACAACCAGTGAGGTAGGAGTGTCAATGAGTATCGACAACGACACGCATCTTAGCGAAATCGTAGACGAGCTGAAGAAGTACGGCACAGTGGCTGTGGACACAGACATGTGCATCATCTGTGTTGTCGGCGACCTTGCGTGGAACAACGTCGGCTTTGAGACCAGTGCTCTCGATGCCATGCGCGACATCCCCATCCGCATGATATCCTACGGCGGAAGCAACTATAACATATCTTTTCTCATACGAGAGGCCGACAAAAAGCGTGCGCTTCAGGCACTCAGTAGGCAACTTTTCGATAAAGATTAGCGCATGAAAGGTAAATTCCCTTTAGAGAAATTCAGCAGGCTTCGCACGCCGTTCTACTACTACGACGCAGATTTACTGCGACAGACATTGCGTACTGTCAATAGTTTACTGGCACGCCATCCCAACTTCGTGATGCACTATGCAGTAAAAGCCAATGCCAACCCAAAGATACTGCGTATGATAAGTATGGCCGGTCTTGGGGCTGACTGCGTCAGCGGCGGAGAGATTCAGGCGGCTGTCGATGCCGGTTTCCCGGCTCGCAGCATCGTTTTCGCCGGTGTTGGGAAGAGTGACTGGGAGATTGACTTAGCCTTGGAGAAGGATATTTTCTGCTTCAATGTAGAGAGCATTCCCGAACTTGAGGTTATCAATGAGCTCGCCGAGGCCAAAGGCAAGCAAGCAAGAGTCTGCTTACGCATCAATCCTGACGTGGGAGCTCATACTCACGCGAAGATTACAACGGGCCTGGCCGAAAACAAATTCGGCATCGCCTTATCTGATATGGAAAAGGTCATTGACGAGGCAATAAGGCTCAGCCATATAGACTTCATCGGACTGCATTTCCATATTGGTTCTCAGATACTTGATATGGCTGACTTCGAGTCGCTTTGTAACCGTATTAACGATATTCAAAGACGGCTTAGTCTGAATCATATTCGAGTGGAGAATATTAATGTGGGTGGTGGTCTTGGAGTAAGCTACACGCACCCCGACAAGGAGCCGATACCCGACTTCGCTGCCTACTTCAACACCTACGCTCATCACTTGCATCTTCTTCCGGGACAAATGCTGCACTTCGAGCTTGGCAGGGCCATTGTAGCTCAATCGGGCTCACTCATCAGCCGTGTACTTTATGTCAAGCAAGGCACCCACAAGCAGTTCTGCATCCTTGATGCCGGTATGACCGACCTCATAAGGCCAGCACTCTATCAAGCTTACCATAAAATAGAAAACATCAGCAGCGACGATTCCATTATGGCAACCTACGACGTCGTGGGCCCCGTCTGCGAATCAAGCGACGTCTTTGGCAAGGCAACCGACTTGAGCACCTGCCATCGTGGTGATTTCGTGGCCATACGTTCTGCGGGTGCCTACGGTGAGATTATGGCCAGCCAATACAATTGCCGACCGCTACCGAAAGGTTATCTTTCTGATGAATTGTAATCATTATGACCATTGATACATTAACCATCATACTCTCGTCAATAGTACTTCTTTTAGCAATAGGCAGTCCTTTGCTAAGTCCACTCTTCAGACTGCGCAAACCCGAAAGTTCACCTTCAGAAGAGGATGTCGTACTACCGCCCGTGACAGTACTTATTACCGTACACCGCAACCCGAAGGCCTTAGAGCAAAACCTCAGTGCCTTTCTCGGCCAGCAATATGAACCGGGGTTTGAAGTAATAGTTGTGGCAGAAAAGGGGGACAGTGAAGTAGAGGATGTTCTGAAACGCCACAGTAAGCATCCTAACCTATATACCACCTACATCCCCGAAAGCTCCCGTTACATGAGCCGGAAGAAGCTGGCCATCACCCTCGGCGTAAAAGCAGCTCACAACGAGTGGATAGTTCTCGCCGAATGCTATTGCCGGCCTCTTTCCGACCAGTGGTTGAAGGCTTTGGCCTGTCATTTCGATGCTACCCATAACCTGGTAATCGGCTATTCCGGCCTGGAGGCTGACACCAATCAACGGTACCGTTTCCGTCGGCTTACTACGTCAGCTTATGCGCTTCGAAAGGCACAGAGAGGCACTGCCTACCGTTGTTCTACGGCTATAATGGCTTTCCGAAAGAGCGAGTTCATGAAGGGTGAAGGGTTCAGAGGAAGTCTCAAGCATATTGGTGGGGAATTTGATTACCTCGTCAATAAGTATGCACGCCCCTACTCCACTGCTGTCGCTACATCACCGGAGGCTCTCGTCGAAGAGAAAACGCCCACACGGCACGAGTGGATTAATAGTCGGCTGTTCTATCTGCACACAGGGCATAACCTCAGCAGAGGGTTATCACTTCGACTGCTTAACTTTGTCGATTCTCTCTTCTTACACCTTGCTCTCGTAACTTCAGTTTCAGGAGTGGCTTACGGTGCACTGACAACCAACTGGATTCTTACGGGCGTCTCGGCTGCAGCCCTCATAATTGGGTACGTTGAACGTATCATCGTAGCCCACGCAAAGATTGCGGCTTATGCGCCCGGCATCCCATTATGGCTGGTGCCCTTCTTCGAGACTCTGCAAGTATGGGGCACAATAGGATTAAGGATAAGATTCCTCTTCACGGACAAATATGCCTTTACTTGTCACAAGCAATGAGAATAGAACTCTTTACGACAGACACTGAACAAGGCAAACCACTAAGCAAGCTCTTCATCAGCGAGCTAAGTGAAGGACTCAAGACCATTAACGGTATTGAGATTGTCAGCGACAATGCCGACATCGTACATGTGCTTGGAGCATGGGACAACGGTCTGTGTCGCAAGGCCTCCCAATGCCGCCGGCTGCTTGTCCCCTACATCTATTCTCCCCTCGGTGGCCTGGCCCCATGGATACTTAGACGGCACAAGGCTGCAAAGACCTTAGAACTCATCTCGACCGAGAAACGGCTCACAACAGGAGCGGAGGCCGTCCATGTTTGGGGACCAAAAGAAGAATCAGTGGCCAAGCGCTGGAGCCACAATGTAACTATTATCCGCAATAGCGTGACTTCCAACGATTTTTCGGCTTCGCAGATGGCTGGTCAGATGGTCTTGCTTTACGAAAAGACATTGAAGGAATTCGAGGAGAAAGTAGACAGCAGTCTGTCGCATCAGGTCGAAACTGTGGACACAGAAGCCGAGCCTAACGCAAAGACCGTACTGCGACGTGTGGCTTATATGCGCTACCGCTATCATCGCGGCTACATTCCACTGCACGAACTCGAGGACATGGCAAACGAAATGCGAAAGCTCGACTACGACGAGGATGCCATGGCCGAATGGCTCGACAGACTAAAACTAACAAAGTTTGCCTCACGGCTCTTCCACGTCATGGCTACAAAAGCGGGGCTCACAGAAGGTTTTATGCCAATCACAGAAACCGATGACAGCGAGGCACGAAGAATTGAAGCAACCGTAAAGAACTATATCAACATTATTACTCATTAATCAAAACACCATCAGACCTATGGCAACTGCACACTACGACATTGCTCGGGACCTGCATTACCTCCAGCTTCTGGCGCAGAGTTTCCCCACTATTGCTGAAGCCAGCACTGAGATTATCAATCTCCAGGCCATTCTGAATTTGCCTAAAGGCACAGAACATTTCCTTGCCGACATTCACGGAGAATATGAAGCATTCCAGCATGTGCTGAAGAATGCATCCGGAAACATCAGGCGAAAGGTGAACGAACTGTTTGGAACAACTCTTCGTGAAAGTGAAAAACGTGATCTCTGCACACTGATTTACTATCCGGAGCAGAAGATAGAACTCGTCAAGGCTACAGACAGCAACATCATCGACTGGTACCACATCACCATGCATCGCCTTGTAGCGGTCTGCCGCGATGTATCGAGCAAGTACACCCGCTCAAAGGTGCGTAAGTCCCTGCCCGAGGACTTCAGCTACATCATTCAGGAATTGCTCCATGAGCGTACCGACGATGCTGATAAGACCGCTTACGTGAATGTCATCATTGACACCATCATCTCCACAGGGCGAGCTGACGATTTCATCATTGCCATCTGCAATGTGATACAGCGTCTGGCCATCGACCAGCTCCACATACTCGGCGACATCTACGACCGCGGTCCTGGTGCCCACCTCATAATGGACCTTATGAGCTCCTATCACCACTGGGACATACAGTGGGGCAATCACGACATACTGTGGATGGGGGCTTGTGCAGGCAACGACGCTTGTATCTGCAACGTCATCCGACTCTCGTTGCGCTATGCCAATCTGACCACGCTAGAGGAGGGTTATGGTATTAATCTCGTGCCCCTGGCAACCTTTGCCATGGAGACCTACAAAGATGATCCATGCTCTGAATTCATTCCCAAGATAACGGGCGGAAGCAAAGAACTCGACGAGAAGTCACGACGGTTGACGGCACAGATGCACAAGGCCATCACCGTCATACAATTCAAGAAAGAGGCACAAATCTACGAGAGGCGGCCTGAGTGGAAGATGCAGAACCGTGAGCTCTTTAATTTCGTTGATTACGACAAAGGCACCATCACCCTTGATGGAAAGACCTATCCTCTGCTCAGCAACAGCTTCCCAACCATCGATCCCTCAAATCCCAACAAACTGACTCCGGAGGAAGAGATGCTTATGGAGAGGCTCCACCACTCATTTGTGGTGAGCGAGAAACTTCATAAGCACATACAGACCATGCTCGGTCACGGGTGCATGTACCTCATCTATAACAACAACCTGCTCTTCCATGCCTCGGTGCCTCTCAACAGCGACGGTACCCTGAAGAGCGTTGAGATATTACCTGGCAAGAGCTACTGTGGCCGCGACCTGCTTCAGCAAACGGGAATGTTGCTCAGGGCGGCTTTCCAGACCGACTCCGAACCACAAATAAGAGACTATGCGCGCGACTATTTTCTCTATATGTGGTGCGGACCGGACAGCCCTCTCTTCGACAAGTCGAAGATGGCCACTTTCGAACGCTACTTCATAGCCGACAAGGAAACGCATAAGGAAAAGAAGGGTGCCTACTTCCTTCTGCGCGACAACGAAGAGGTATGCGACAGGATTCTCGATGCCTTCGGTGTGAAGGGGCCCAACCGTCACATCATTAATGGTCACGTGCCCGTACATGCCTCTAAAGGCGAGAACCCTATCAAGGCGGGCGGTAAGCTTATGGTTATCGACGGCGGATTCTCCCAGGCCTACCATGCAGAGACAGGTATTGCCGGATACACGCTGGTCTACCACAGCCGTGGATTTCAATTGGTGCAGCACGAACCCTTTACGAGTACTGAGGATGCCATCCTCACGGGTACAGACATCAAAAGCACGACCCAAATCGTGGAAATGAGTGCCCATCGCATGCTTGTGGCCGACACTGACAAGGGAAAAGAACTGCGTGGGCAGATTAGCGACCTTGAGGAACTGCTCTACGCCTATCGCCACGGGTACATCACCGAAAGCGAACGCAAGAAGAAATAGCTTCCATTGTACATTTCATTATCAACGTAAACCATAATATGGCAAGGAAAATCGTGCTTATAACTGGTGCTACAAGCGGCATCGGTGAAGGTTGCGCCAAGAAGTTTGCGCAGGGCGGTTACAACCTGATACTCACGGGGCGCAACGAGGAAAAACTCTCTCAGCTAAAAGCAGAACTTGAGGCTGAAGGCAGTGAAGTGCTGACGCTGGCGTTCGACATACGCGACCGTCAGGCTGCCGCCGATGCAGTCAGGAGTCTGCCTGATACTTGGCAGAAGATTGATGTGCTTATCAATAACGCAGGACTCGCACAAGGCCTTGAGCCCGAATACGAAGGTAATCCTGATGACTGGGACCGGATGATAGACACAAATATCAAAGGATTGCTCACGATGACACGGCTCATTGTCCCCGGCATGGTAAATAGAAACCACGGGCACATCATCAACATTGGAAGTGTTGCCGGCGATGCTGCCTATGCCGGAGGCAATGTTTACTGTGCCACAAAAGCTGCCGTGAAAGCTATCACCGACGGCCTAAGAATCGATGTTGCACCGACAAAGTTGCGAGTGACCAACATTAAACCGGGCCTTGTGGAAACAAATTTCTCCAACGTGCGCTTTCATGGTGACACTCAACGTGCAAGCAATGTCTACAAAGGCATAAAGCCTCTTACAGGGACTGACATAGCCGAAGTGGCCTTCTATGCAGCAAGCGCACCCGAACATGTACAGATAGCCGAGGTGCTCGTGCTCGCAACACATCAAGCCAACGGTTCGGTCATCTACAGGGAGTGATGCGAAGAAGAAATCAGTGTTACTTCTTCTTTCTAATTATCCTCTAACGATTGAAGCTTGGCTTCAGCCTGTTCTTGTAAAACAGGACCGAAGCCAAGCTTCGCCGTAAATAGCCCTTTTTACAGGGTCTTCTCTCTCTCAGTATAATCGTTATTACTCGAAATATCTCTTCAGCAGACCAATGAAACCGGCAGCGTGACGGGCCTCGTCCTTTGCCATCTCATGGATACTGTCGTGCAGAGCATCGAGATTGTTAGCCTTAGCAAGCTTTGCAGCCTCAAACTTATCAGCGCAAGCACCCTTCTCAGCAGCGATGCGAACCTCAAGATTGGTCTTTGTATCATGGAGTACGTTCTGACCAAGCATCTCGGCATAACGGCTGGCGTGGTTAGCCTCTTCGTAGGCATAGTGCTCAAAAGCGCGTGCCACCTCGGGATAACCCTCGCGATCAGCCTGACGAGCCATTGCAAGATACATACCTACCTCTCCGCACTCACCATTGAAAGTGGCACGAATGTGCTTCAGCAGTTCTGCGGGGACACCCTCAGCGTAAGCGGTGCCAAGCTCATGAACAGTTGCGAATTCAGGTTTGTTATCTTCGGTAAGTTCCATGAACTTGCTTCCAGGAACTCCACAGATGGGGCACTTCTCGGGAGCCGTCTCGCCTTCATACATGTAGCCGCAGACGGTGCAAATAAATTTCTTCTTCATAATGTTATTGTATTAAAAAGTATATTGTTATTGTATATTGTCAATCAAACTTTTCCAACTTCAGTGGCCGACTTTCGCGTCAGCACTTTTAGCCAGACAGTCTTTGCAAACACCCCTATAGAAGAGTTGCTTGTCCTCGATGACGTTTCCATCAACTATAACGGGCTGGGGTAACTGAGGTGCCTGCTCAGAGAACAGGTCTATCACCTTGCCGCACTGTTTGCATATGAAATGTACATGGGGTTCAACATTGCCGTCGTAGCATAAATGGTGGTCGTCAATGGTCAACATCTGAGCAACATGGTGGTCGGCTAAGAGACGCAGTGTATTGTAGACAGTAGTGCGGCTGAGAGTCGGTATCTCTGATGCAAGAGCTGAGTAAACATCTTCCACCGTGGGATGGGTGAAATGGGTGAGCAGATAGTTGAGTATGGCTATTCGCTGGAATGATGGCCGAACGCCATGGTCAATCAATTTCTTATAAGCTTCTGTTTCCTTCATTTGTTCTTTGTTTTTGCGCTGCAAAGTTAGACAAAAACAACGAATCATCCAAATCAAATTGGAATTATTTCAAAACAATATTTTGTTGAGACACTATCTATACGCTTAATTTGCCTTATTGAACATCCGAATAGCTCCACACCAAGGACGATACAGCAACAACTTTGACGCTTTCATTACAAGAGAAATAAAAGTTTAAGGATGTTGCCTTTACCCACTCCACAAGGCTCTGAAAGGACGCGAATCCTACATAAATATAGAGAAATAGCGGCTCATAAAAATCGATTATTTCGAAGTAAGTTCAAATTAGGACCGAAATACGCGATTTTGAGCAGGTTTTACAATTCTTTGTAAATCAGATACTTGTCTTTTGGACGCCTATCTCAGGACTACTAAACAACATAAAAACAGGCACTAAACACCGTATTTAGCCCTTTCAAAACATATACCTTCAGCTGATAAAGCTCGGACTTCGAGGCGGTCAAAGTCCTACCTCGAGGCGACAATAGTCCGATGACGAGCTCACAGAGCTCAAAAAAGACCGTCATTGCGCCCTAATTTTCTCTATTTCGAAGTTTTTCAAGAACAAAATAATGGAAATACTTTCATCGGAGACAGTAGTAATATGCGGTACGACAAAATCCAACAAGCCCCCCACACATTACTTATTCATGTCACAATAAGGATTCATCATATCACAATCAGAATTCGAACAAAGTAAAATGAATCCGCATGCCCTGTCAGCTAAACAGGACATGCGGATGTTGCAGTATATTCGGTAAACGAAGAGCATCAAGCTTTCTTCACAGCCTTGATAAGTTCGTCGGGCGACAGCATCTGTTGTTCGCCGGAAGTCATGTCCTTCAGGGTAAGTTTTCCAGCGGCGATTTCATTCTCTCCAGCCAACACAACGAAGGGAACATTCTTGCTATTGGCATAGCTCATCTGCTTCTTCATCTTCGCCTTGTCAGGGAATACCTCTGTGCGTATACCTGCGGCTCTCAGCTGTCGGGCTACAGGCAGACAGTAGGCTGTTTCCTTGTCTCCAAAGTTGATAAAGAGCACCTGAGTGGAATTGGTTGCCTCCTTAGGATAGAGATCGAGCGCTTCGAGCACGTCGTAGATGCGGTCGGCTCCGAAACTGATTCCCACACCGCTGAGCCCCGGCATGCCGAAGATTCCAGTCAGGTTGTCATAGCGACCGCCGCCGGTAATGCTGCCCATGGGTGTGTCGAGAGCCTTCACCTCGAAGATAGCACCCGTGTAATAGTTGAGTCCGCGAGCCAGCGTAAGGTCGAACTCTATAGTGTTCTTTAGTCCAACACTCTAGAGCGTACTGAGGATGAAACGGGTCTCTTCAACCCCTTTGACACCCGTCTCAGAATCATGCAGTACTTTCTCAATAACATCAAGCTTCTCACTGTTACTTCCACTAAGCGAGATGATGGGTTGAAGTTTACTGATAGCTTCCTCACTGATGCCGTCGGCACGGAGTTCCTCGTTCACCTTCTCGAGTCCAATCTTATCGAGCTTATCAATGGCAACGGTAATATCAACAATCTTATCGGCCTCACCTATAGTCTCAGCGATACCGGTAAGAATCTTCCGGTTGTTAATTTTGATAGCTACACGGATGCCAAACTTTGTGAACACGGTATCAACAATCTGCATAAGTTCCACTTCGTTGAGAAGTGAATCGGAGCCCACTACATCGGCATCGCACTGATAGAACTCGCGGTAGCGACCCTTCTGAGGTCGGTCTGCGCGCCACACAGGTTGTATCTGGAATCGTTTGAAGGGTAGCTGAAGTTCGTCGCGGTGCATCACCACAAAACGCGCAAAAGGCACTGTCAAATCATAGCGCAACCCCTTCTCGCAGAGCTTTGTCTGGAGCTTGAGCGTATCGCGCGTCTGAAGCTCATCGTCAGTAATACCTTTGAAGTAGTCGCCGGAGTTGAGTACCTTGAAAAGCAGTTTGTCACCTTCGTCGCCGTACTTTCCTAGCAGGGTGTGCAGCGTTTCCATCGCCGGTGTCTCAATCTGTTGGAAACCGTAGAGGGCATAAACGTCCTTGATGGTATTAAAGATATAGTTGCGCTTGGCCATCTCTTTAGGGCCGAAGTCGCGGGTTCCTTTTGGAATACTGGGATTATTGTTTGCCATATTGATTAATCGAAACATAAGTAAGTCCGGCAGCAAGCTTCCTTTGAAATGGAAGCCCTCTGCTGCCGAACGATTAGGGGGATGATAGCCGTCTGACAGAGATGCCGTCAGTGTCTGACAATAGTCTGGTCACGGTCCGGACCGATAGAGATGATGGAGATGGGAGTCTCAAGGAAGTCCTCAAGGAAGTGGATGTAATCGCTGAATTCCTGAGGGAACTGAGATTCGTCGGTGAACCTAGTCATATCGGTCTTCCAACCTTTGAATTCTTTGAAAACCGGCTCCACATCGTCAATCTCATAGGGAAGCTCGGTGGTTTCGGTTCCGTCCTTGAGCTTGTATGCCACACAAGCCTTGATGGTGTCGAACTGGTCAAGAACATCGCTCTTCATCATGATGAGATCGGTCACACCATCAATCATAACACTGTAGCGCAGCTGTACGAGGTCAATCCAACCACAGCGTCTTTCTCGTCCGGTCACGGCGCCATACTCATGACCGAGGTCGCGGATACGTTTGCCGGTACTATCGAAAAGTTCCGTGGGGAATGGCCCTGCTCCTACCCGGGTGCAATAGGCTTTCATGATGCCGAACACCTTTCCAATCTTGTTAGGTGCTACGCCAAGTCCGGTGCAGGCACCGGCACAGATAGTGTTTGAGGATGTGACGAAAGGATAGCTGCCGAAGTCTACGTCGAGCATTGTACCCTGAGCGCCCTCGCAGAGGATGTTCTTACCTGCACGCAGCGCACGGTTGATTTCATGTTCGCTGTCGACAATGGGGAACTGCTTGAGGTATTCAATACCGCGCATCCACTTGGCTTCCACTTCATCGAAACCTTCGAAGTCATTCCAGCCCAAAGCCTTGAGCATGGTCATGTGACGCTGTTTACATGCCTCGTACTTGGTTTCGAAGTCACTAAGGATATCACCAACACGCAGACCATTACGACTAACCTTGTCCGTATAAGTCGGTCCAATGCCTTTACCGGTAGTACCCACCTTGGCTTTTCCCTTGGCAGCCTCCAAAGCACGGTCGAGAATGCGGTGAGTGGGCAAAATGAGATGAGCTTTCTTCGAGATGTGCAAACGATGCTTCAGTTCGTGCCCACTACGTTCAAGGTCTTGTGCTTCATCCATGAAGAGGTCAGGCGCCAGCACCACTCCATTGCCGATAATGTTCACCTTTCCACCCTGAAAGATACCGGATGGAATGCTCCTTAGTACATACTTCTGCCCTTGGAACTCCAGGGTGTGACCTGCATTAGGACCGCCCTGGAAGCGAGCTACAACGTCATAGCGCGGTGTGAGCACGTCCACCACCTTTCCTTTTCCTTCATCGCCCCACTGCAATCCGAGCAGGACGTCAACTCTACCATTGTTCATGATTATTCGTGTTTTGAATTCTTTCGTTGTTTGTTGCGCGAACGCGTTAGCTTCGACTGACAAGTGCTGCAGATACCATATATATATAAGGTATATACGTCAGCCCTGAAACGCTTCAGCGTGGCTTTTTCCACAGCCTGGTCAATCTGCGGCACCCGTAGTTCAGTCTCCTTTCCACAGAGGGTGCATATCTGCATGCAATGGCTCTTCTGTGTCCAGGCAGCCTCATAGCTTGTTCCACTGAGCAAATGATGGCGCACCACAAGCCGCAGGCGTATGAACAGCCGGATGGTGTTGTAGAGGGTAGCCCTGCTTACTCTGAAGTTCACAGCTTCAAGATCGCTGCCTAACTCTTCGATAGTGAAGGGAGACTGTCGGCGATAGACAGCGTCAAGGATAGCATAGCGCTCCGGAGTACGGCGATGGTGGTTGAGCGCCAGATAATTGTCCAGCACCGTTCGTACTTCAGCAGGTATGTCCTCTTTCATATTTCAGTGAAACACTTTACGTCAACAAAATTAAGAATTTTATTCGTAACGCCCAAAGCAGGCATACAAAAAAATACTAACAGCTTCAGAGCTGCTCTTCCGTCAAAGGAAAGGAGCAAGCAGATGAGCGAACCAACCGCGGAATTTCTGCCAAGGAGTGCGCCAACGATC
>OMVH01000284.1 GCA_900314365.1 uncultured Prevotella sp.
GGGAGCATCTCGACAGAGATGCACGTAACCCCAGCCGAGCGAAGCGAGCCTGGGGGTATGACAACTCTTCCCCCCTTCCCGCTCTCGTGCTTCGAAGATGCACGAGAGCGTAGCTAACTGCCAGCCTCGAAGAGATTGATTCTTCTGCTCGCGGACAGCCAAAAGATTTGCCCCTATAAGGGATAATTAAACTTCCGATACTTGAGTTTAGAGTCCACTTGAAAAAGTTCAAAAGCACGATTATTGGCTTCATAACAAATTGATAACCAGAGGCCAATTATGGGAAACAATGACTTTTTCAAGTGGACTCAGTTTATATAATTGGTTGATATATCTGTCTGCCCGTAGGATGCGGACAGACACGAGGACCGCGCCCTGCAAGTTACTGAAGCTGGGATAAGCAAGCAGCAGAAGTAGTCTCTGTGCTGTTTCTGATTAGACGTATGTCCTCAAATATCCACTGGCAGGGTGCTGAGGTTTGGATAAATTGGTTGATACAACTGTAAAGAACGAGTACAGAGGTGAACGTCACAAAATTAGTTATTTTCTTTGATGTTCGAATGCTTTATTGTAAATTTGCATGGTATTAAAAACAAGGAATGAACGAATTTGTAATTACCGAAGCCAAGGCCGAAACCGCCGTGTTGGTGGGGCTCATCACTCAGGAGCAGGACGAGGCGAAAACAAAGGAATACCTCGACGAGCTTGAATTTCTTGCCGACACCGCCGGTGCCGTCACCATAAAAAGATTCACGCAACGAGCCGGAGGTCCCAACTCAGCCACCTACGTGGGCAAAGGAAAGTTGGAGGAAATACATAACTACATACGCGAAGAGGAAGAGAACAACCGCACCGTGGGTATGGTCATCTTCGACGACGAGCTCAGTGCCAAACAGCTGCGCAACATAGAGAATGTGCTGCAAGTGAAGATTCTCGACCGCACATCGCTTATCCTCGACATCTTTGCCATGCGCGCTCAGACCGCCAACGCCAAGACCCAAGTAGAACTGGCCCAATACCGCTACATGCTCCCCCGTCTGCAACGGCTCTGGACCCACCTCGAGCGTCAGGGAGGAGGCTCGGGCTCAGGTGGAGGCAAAGGCAGCGTGGGACTCCGAGGCCCTGGTGAGACTCAGCTCGAGATGGACCGCCGCATCATCCTCCAGCGTATGAGCTTGCTCAAGAAACGCCTGGAGGAAATCGACCGGCAGAAAGCCACACAACGCAAAAACCGCGGACGACTCATCCGCGTGGCCTTAGTGGGCTACACCAACGTGGGAAAATCCACGCTCATGAATCTGCTTGCCAAGAGCGAGGTCTTCGCTGAGAACAAGCTCTTCGCTACACTCGATACTACTGTGCGCAAAGTGGTCATCAAGAATCTGCCCTTTCTCCTCGCCGACACTGTAGGCTTCATTCGCAAGCTCCCCACTGACCTCGTCGACTCCTTCAAGTCGACGCTTGACGAGGTGCGCGAGGCCGACCTGCTACTGCATGTTGTCGACATCTCCCATCCCGACTTCGAGGAACAGATTGGAGTGGTGGAGTCGACGCTCAAGGAATTGGGCTGTGCCGAAAAGCCCTCAATGATAGTGTTCAACAAAATTGACAACTACCACTGGACAGAGAAAGATCCCGACGACCTGACACCTCCCACGAAAGAGAACACCACTCTCGACGACCTCAAGCGCACCTGGATGGCCCGAATGGGAGACAACTGCATATTCATCTCAGCTCGTGAGCACGAGAACATCGACGAACTGAGAGAGGTACTATATAATAAGGTAAGGGAGCTGCACGTGCAGAAATATCCCTACAACGACTTTCTATATCCCAACGAATAAAACGAAAACAACATGACGGAAGACTACAGGCCGCTCAGCGACGAAGAGATAAGCACCTTGGAAGAACAAGGCTGTACAGCCGAGGACTGGAGCCGCATCGCTGTGAGCGACGACTTCCTGCCCCACTACATTCACAATGTCGACTTCTACGGCGACATCCGCTTAGGAGCCTTCGACCGCAGTCTGGAAGTGAGTGCGGGCTTCAGCAAGCACTCAGCGCTGCGCAACGCCACGCTGCGCAATGTGAGCGTGGGCGACAACTGTCTCATAGAGAATGTGGGCGGCTACATCAACAATTATGTCATTGGCGACGAATGTCACATCTCCAACGTGAGCACCATCGAGACTACGGAAGGAGCAACCTACGGACAGGGCAATCTCATTCCGGTGCTCAACGAGGTGGGGCCGGGCAACGTGATGCTCTTCAGCGGACTGAACAGTCAGATTGCCGCTCTCATGGTGGAGCACATCCACGACGAAGCCTTCACCGACTCCCTGCGGAGGCTCATCAGTGAGCAGGTGCAATGCCAGATGCCCGACTGCGGCACTATCGGCAACCGCGTGAAGATTGTCAACACCAAGGAAATCACCAACACCATCATCTGCGACGACTGTGAGATTAGCGGGGCCTCACGACTCAGCGACTGTACCATCCTCAGTTCATCCGAGGCCAGCGTCTACATCGGTACAGGAGTCATCTGCGAGAACTCCATCGTCTCCGACGGTTCGAGCCTCACCAACAGCGTGAAGATGCAGGACTGCTTCGTGGGGGAGGCCTGTCAGCTCAGCAATGGCTTCACAGCCTCGCAAAGCGTTTTCTTCGCCAACAGCTATATGAGTAACGGTGAGGCTTGCGCAGCCTTCTGCGGCCCCTTCTCGGCCAGCCATCACAAGAGCAGCCTGCTCATAGGCGGTATGTTCTCGTTCTACAATGCAGGCTCAGCCACCAACTTCTCCAATCACGCTTACAAGATGGGACCGCTCCACTGGGGTACGCTCGAGCGTGGAGTGAAAACAGCCAGCGGGGCCTACATCCTCATGCCGGCCCGGATAGGAACTTTCTCGGTGTGCTTCGGCAAACTGATGTACCACCCCGACACCCGCAACCTGCCCTTCTCCTATCTCGTGGCTTACGGCGACACCATGTACCTCTCTCCGGGAAGAAATATCACAACGGTTGGACTCTACCGCGACATCCGCAAATGGCCCAAGCGCGACGTGCGGCCGCAGAGCGGACAGAAGAGCATCGTCAATTTCGACTGGCTCAGTCCCTACTCCGTGGGCGAGATTCTGCAGGGCAAGCAAATATTGGAGAAGCTCCGTCAGGCCTCGGGCGACGATGTGACGACCTACAACTTCCATGAGTACGTGATTCGAGGCTCGGCTCTGAAGAAGGGCATCAAGTACTATGACATCGCACTGCGCGTCTACATGGGGGCCGTACTCAAACGAGTGAAGAAAGCCCTGGGCTCCATCCAGCATCCGGAGGGCAACGTGGGCGAAGGACACTGGACCGACCTCGCGGGACTGCTGATGCCACTCTCGGAAGAAGAACGCCTCGTCGAAGATGTCAAGGCGGGCTCCATCGAGACCATCGAGGAGCTGAACGACCGTCTGGCTGAAATCAACGACAACTACCGCCGTTACCAATGGGCCTGGACCTACCGCATGATTCTCAACTACTACAACATCAGCGAGCTCGACGATGAGATTCTCCAGCAGATTCACAACGACTACGTCACGGCACGTCGCGCATGGCTCGCTGAGATTCGTAAGGATGCCGAAAAGGAATATGCTCTTGGCGATGTCGACGAGGATGTGCTCGATGAGTTCATCGGACGACTCGACCGCGAGACAGAGTACGAGGAATAACATCAACAGTCTCAGAAAGACGAAACATCTTAATTTTTCCCATAATGAAAACAAGATTCCTAATCCTTGCCCTTGCCACGCTGATGGGCTGCATGAACATCAGCGCCAAGGACTACAAGTACGAGACCGTGGCCGGCGACCCGATGCAGACCCGCATCTACACGCTCGACAACGGACTCAAAGTTTATCTCTCCGTCAACAAGGCTCAGCCACGCATCCAAGCCAATATCGCGGTGCGCACCGGCTCCCGCAACGACCCCAAGGAGACCACCGGACTTGCTCACTACCTGGAGCACCTCATGTTCAAGGGCACCAATCACTTCGGAACTTCCGACCCAGTGAAGGAAAAGCCCTACCTCGACGACATAGAGGCCCGCTATGAGCGCTACCGCAAGCTCACCGACCCCGCGCAGCGCCGCCAGGCCTATCACGAGATTGACTCCGTCTCGCAAATAGCCGCTAAATACAATATCCCCAATGAATACGACAAGATGATGTCGGCTATCGGAAGTGAAGGCTCCAACGCCTACACCTCGAACGATGTCACCTGCTATGTGGAGAACATCCCGAGCAACGAAATCGACAACTGGGCCCGCATACAGGCCGACCGCTTCCAGAACATGGTCATCCGCGGCTTCCACACTGAGCTCGAGGCTGTCTACGAGGAGTACAACATCGGACTGGCTCAGGACACGCGGAAACTCTGGGAGGCAGGTTCGAAGCTGCTCTTCCCCACCCACCCCTACGGTACTCAAACCACCATCGGCACCCAGCAGCACCTGAAGAACCCGAGCATCACCAACATCAAGAACTACTTCAGGCGCTACTACGTGCCCAACAACGTGGCCATCTGTATGGCCGGTGACTTCGATCCCGACAAGGTGATAGCCATTATCGACAAATACTTCTCCTCCTGGAAGGCCGACCCCGCGCTCTCCGAGCCCCAGTATGCCCCCGAAGCTCCCATCACCACTCCCCGCGACACCACCGTCTACGGTCAGGAGGCCGAATGCATGATTATGGCCTGGCGATTCGACCGTGGCAACAGCCTCCAACAGGACACGCTGACCCTCATCAACCAACTGCTCTGCAACGGCAAGGCCGGACTCTTTGATGTAGACCTCAACCAGCCTATGAAGGTGCAGAATGCCGACGACGGACTGGATGCACTCAACGACTACTCCATGTTCTTCCTCTATGGAAAGCCTAAAGAGGGACAGAGCCTGACAGAGGTCAGACAGCTGCTCTTAGACGAAATGAAGAAGCTCAAAGCCGGTGATTTCGACGACGATCTCCTTCCTGCCATCGTCAACAACTACAAGCGCTCCATCTATCAGAGACTCGACGACAACCAGTTCCGCGCCAGTCAGTTTGTCGATGCTTTCATCAACCGCGTGCCCTGGAAACAAGCGACAGGCGACCTCAACCGGCTCTCAAAGATTACCAAGGCCGACGTCGTGGCTTTTGCCAATAAATACTTTGGCGACAACAACATGGTTACGGTCTTCAAGGCTCAGGGCAACGACACCACCATCCACAAGATTGACAAGCCCGCCATCACCCCGATACCGACCAACAACGACAAGCAGAGCGAATTCCTCAAGGAGCTCGTCAACCGTCCCGTAGACCCCATTCAGCCTCAGTTCCTCGACTTCCAGAAGGATCTCTCTAAGGCTACTTTCGAGAAGGGACAGACCGAGATGCTCTACAAGCAGAACAAGAGCGACGACCTCTTCACGCTCGCCATCACGTTCCCCGTGGGCAAGGAGAACACACCGAGGCTGAGCTTTGCCGCCGGACTCTTCGACTATGCCTCTACCGACAAGCTTACGCTGGCACAGGTGCAGAAAGCTTTCTACACCTTAGCCTGCGACTACTCCGTGAGCGTAGGCCGCGACGAGACTACCTTCTATCTGCAGGGGCTCAACAGCAACATGCCCAAGGCCCTGGCGCTCTTCAACGAACTGCTGCAGAAAGGCCGCGTGAGCAAAGACGACTACAACAAGTATATCGAAGCAACGCTGAAGTCGCGCAAGGATGCCAAAAAGAATCAGAGAAACTGCTTCATGGCCATGCGCCGCTACGCTTTCTACGGTCCGCGCAATGACTTCAGCGACAACATGAGCGAGAATGAGATGCGCCAGGCCGATCCCAACAGTTTGCTTCGGCTCGTGGGCAATCTGCGCCACCAACTCAACGCTACCGTTCTCTACTACGGGCCCACACCCATGGCCGAGATGGAGAAGCTCATTTCCAAGGACATGCCGCGGAAGAAGATCGCCGAGAAATTCAGCTACCCCGCACGGCCCTACACTCTGGTGGCCACCAACGAGCCCAAGGTGCTCCTCGCTCCCTATGAAGCCAAGAACATCTACATGCTCCAGTGCTACAATGAGAACATTCCCTTCAATGCTGACAATGCGCCCATCATCAGTCTCTTCAACAACTATTTCGGAGCCGGCATGAGCGCCATCGTCTTCCAGGAGCTGCGCGAGGCCCGCGGACTGGCTTACTCCGCCTTTGCTGACTACCGCATGCCGTCGAACAAGAACGACAAGGAGTACTTCTACACCTACATCATCACTCAGAACGACAAGATGGTGGACTGCGTGAAGGAATACAACAACCTCCTCGACACCATGCCGCGCCGCGACATCACCTTCGAGAATGCCAAGCAGAATCTTCTGAAGAGTCTCGCTTCAACACGCGTGCAGAAATTCAACATCCTCAGCAGCTATCACCAGGCCCAGAAGCTGGGTCTCAACTACGACATCTACAGCAAAATCTACCGGGAAGTACCCTCCATCACCCTCGACGACCTGATGAAGTTCTCGAGAGAGCGCATCGCACGCAAACCCTGGACCTACGTCATCATCGGCGACGAGAAAGAACTCGACATGAACGCCATCAGCCGTTACGGGAAGTTGCAGCGCGTCAGTCTGGAGGAGGCTTTCGGATATTGAAACAAATCATCTCATAAAAAAGATAAACAAAAACATTATGGCAAAAGAACCTGATTTCAAGTATGCTCCCATGTTCCAGTTAGGACCCGACGACACCGAGTACCGGCTGCTGACGAAAGAGGGAGTGAGCGTCACTGAATTTGAAGGACACAAGATTCTCAAAGTGAGCAAGGAGGCTCTCACTCTCCTTGCACAGCAAGCTTTCCACGACTGCGAGTTCATGCTGCGCCGCAAGCACAACGAGCAGGTGGCCGCTATCCTCAAGGACCCTGAGGCCTCGGAGAACGACAAGTACGTGGCCCTGCAGTTCCTGCGCAATGCCGAGACTGCCGTCAAGGGTGTGCTCCCCTTCTGCCAAGACACCGGAACAGCCATCATCCACGGTGAAAAGGGACAGCAAGTGTGGACGGGCTTCGACGATGCCGAGGCGCTCTCGCGAGGTGTCTACAACACCTATACCCAGGACAACCTGCGCTACTCACAGAACGCTCCGCTGACCATGTACGACGAGGTGAACACACGCTGCAACCTCCCCGCACAGATTGACATCGAAGCCAGTGAGGGTGCTGAATACCGCTTCATCATGGTGGCCAAGGGCGGTGGCTCGGCCAACAAGACTTACTTCTACCCCATGACAAAGGCCACCATTCAGAACGAGGGCACGCTGCTGCCCTTCCTGGTGGAGAAGATGAAGAGTCTCGGAACGGCTGCTTGTCCTCCCTACCACATCTGCTTCGTCATCGGCGGCACTTCGGCTGAGCGCAATCTGCTCACGGTGAAGCTCGGAAGCATCAAGTACTACGACGCGCTGCCCACGACAGGCGACGAGACGGGACGTGCTTTCCGCGACCTCGACCTTGAGAAGAAACTGCTCTTCGAAGCTCATAAGATTGGACTCGGTGCCCAGTTCGGCGGTAAATATCTTGCTCACGACATCCGCGTCATCCGTCTGCCCCGCCATGGAGCTTCATGCCCCATCGGACTCGGCGTGAGCTGCTCGGCCGACCGCAACATCAAGGCCAAGATTAACGAGGACGGCATCTGGCTTGAGAAGATGGACACAAACCCCACGGAACTCATCCCCGAGGAACTGCGTAAGCCCGGAGAGGGCGGCGAGGGCATTGAGATCGACCTCGACAAAGGCATAGACGCCGTCAGGGCCGAGCTCACCAAGTACCCCGTCTCCACACGCGTCAGCCTCAACGGTACTATCATCGTGGCCCGCGACATCGCTCACGCCCGTCTGAAGGCTGCACTTGATGCCGGAGAGGAGCTGCCTCAGTACTTCAAGGACCATCCCATTCTCTACGCCGGCCCGGCCAAGACACCTCAAGGCTATGCCTGCGGCAGCATGGGCCCGACGACAGCCAACCGTATGGACCCCTATGTTGACGAATTCCAGGAGCATGGTGCCTCGTTGGTGATGATAGCCAAGGGCAACCGCACACAAGTGGTTACCGATGCCTGCAAGAAGCACGGCGGCTTCTACCTCGGCACCATCGGCGGCGTGGCAGCAGTACTCTCGCAGTCGTGCATCAAGTCGATTGACTGTGTGGCCTATCCGGAGTTGGGCATGGAAGCCATCTGGAAGATTCGCGTCGAGCACTTCCCCGCTTTCATCCTCGTCGACGATAAGGGCAACGACTTCTTCAAGCAGCTGAAGCCCTGGAAGTGCACCATGTAGAAAGAAATCTTTTAAACACAGGGGCACGGCCACACAATCGCGGCCATGCCCCTTTTATTTTTTAGTGAATGGGAAAAAAGATTGAACGGCAGAAGGCTACCATAGCGTTGATGCTAAGGCTCTATTGCAAACATCGGCTCGGATTGAAAGAGATGGACGAAGAGCACCTGCGGCTGTTGGACTACTGTAGCCGTCGACTTGACCGCTGCCGTTGGCAGGATGCGAAGCCGGCTTGCAAAGACTGTCCGGTGCACTGCTACGCACCAGCCGAACGGGAGAAAATACGCGAGATTATGCGATGGACGGGTCCACGGATGATTCTCTATGCTCCCATAGAAACGCTCCGCCACTTCTTCGAAGGCCTGAGAAAGTGCCCGCAGCAGAAAAAATGTGTCCAAAAAGATTAGGATTTTGGACTCGGAGGCACCCTGTTTCACGGATAAAGTCGAAGGAAAACAGTTTCCCTCCCCCTCATTCTGATTCATACAGATTGAAGGGGAGGGTATCTTTTCTTGGAGTAAAATTGCATTATGTCCCCATCGAGCCCCCATTATGCTCTCCATAATGGCTTCTCACCGGAGACAACAACACCCGATCACTCAAACTTAATCTCTCCGAAGAACTCGGGACGATGGAAGTCGGGCTGAGGGGTCTCCACTTTATTCCAGGAAAGGAAATGAGGCTCTGTCTTGTCGCCGCACTTGTAGAAATTGCCGTGGCAGGTAAGCCCCTTGAGCGATTTCAGCTGGTGATGGAAGTAGACATCAAAGGGAATCCGCAGTGATAGTTGCCAGGAGAATTTTCCATGCTTGAGTCCGAAAGTACCGTTGCCGAGCGTAGAGATACGGCTGATGCGGGCCATGATTTCACGGCTTGCCGTCTCACGGCCTTCGCGGCCTCTGCCGTAGGCTAAGAGGAGAGTTCCGGCACAATTGCACTCCAAATTATAGTATCCCTCATTGTCGGGCTGAAAGAAGAATTCACAGCAGGAATCTTCCCACACACGTCCGCCATCGGCCTCGGCCTCAGCTCTGATGCAGTCCTCGTTCACCCGGTAACTGAGGAGCAGGCTGTCCGGGGTATGGGCCAATGCGAAGACCATCTCGGGCTTATAAGGGAATTCCTGTGGCCAGTCCACGATGTCGGCGGCCTGCCATTCCACATGTTCCTTCTCAAAGGCAGCAGGAATCTCCGCTGCACAGCCGACATCGGCTATTTGCTTTACTGTCAGCGTTTTCATAAGCATTCACGGATGAAGTTATCCATCATGTCATAACGGTCGGCAACAGCGTGGTAGAGGGCCTGCTGATTGCGTGTGCGCACAAGGTTGTGCTCGGGATACTGAATCTTGTAGTAGGTGTCGCCGTTGATATAGTCAGCCAAGAATCTTACGCACTGCATGAAGGGGAAGAGAGCCACGGCATAGGGCAGATTCTCGGTCTCCACAGGTGTGAGGAAGCTGTGAGTGGACTCCAGATAGCCACGGGTGAAGGAGCGGAAGATGTCCTCGTTGAAGCCTACTTTGCTGATTTCGGGATCGTCTTCGGCCACAAAGTTGGCTGCCGTGCGAAGGAAGTCGCCGTAGTCGGAGAATACGAAGCTGGGCATAACGGTGTCGAGGTCGATGACGCAGAGCACACTGCCGTCCTCGTCGAACATCATGTTGTTCACCTTCGTGTCGCAGTGGCAGATGCGCTTGGGGAGCTTTCCTTCGCGGTAGAGTCGCTCAGCTTTGCACATCTCGTGCATGTCGCGGTTGAGGTCGTCGAGGATGTCTCTGACTTCAGCCACACGGCCCTTAGGATCGGCCTCCACAGCCTCCTGCAGCTGACGTGCGCGCAGCTCCATATTGTGGAAGTCGGGAATGGTCTCTCCGAGTTTCTCAGGCAGATCGGTGAGCATACGCTCAAAGTCGCCGAAGGCCACGCCGGCGGTATAGCTGTGCTCGGGCGTTACAGCCTGATAGGTGACGGCACGGGGAATAAAGACGGAGAGGCGCCAGTAGCGGCCACGGTCGTCGAGCCAGTAGGTTTTGCCTTCTGGAGTGGGTATGAAGTGGAGTACCTTCCGGTCGATGTCACTCTCGTGACGCTCTTCGAGCTTGCGGCGGATATGCCTTGTGACGGCCTCAATATTGTGTTGGAGCAACTCCACGTCGGTGAAGACGCTGTTGTTAATGCGTTGCAGCACGTAGTCGTGAACATCGGGCTCGAGGGTGGTCACTTTGAAGGTATCGTTGATGAGACCCTCACCGAGGGGCTTCACTGCTGCCACATGGCCTTCATAGCTGAAATGCGACAGGATGTCATTGAATTCTTTGTCTTCCATATTCAGGTTTTTGTAATTTGGGGATAAAGTTAGTCATTTTTGGCGAGACAGGAAAAGAAAGGCGACATTAATTTGTAATAAAAAAAATCCACCGTCTCTCCCCGGTGTTTCTGTGGGAAAAAGACGGCGGATAAAAAGTATTGATATGGCGGAAAAGAAGTTATGCCTTGAGCTTAAAGGAGCTTTCGATGTCGCGCAACTCATCGCGGAAAACGTTGTCGGCCTTGAGCCTTCGCTCCACCTGAGAACAGCTGTGGATGACGGTGCTGTGGTCGCGTCCGCCTACGAGCTTTCCGATGCGGCTGGCCGTCATCTTGGTGTATTTCTGTGCCAGATACATCGATACCTGTCGTGCTTCCACGAGGTCGCGCTTGCGGCTTTTGCTGTTCACGGCCGTGGCGCTGACATGGTAGTGGTTGCAGACGGTGTCAAGGATGTCGTCAACGGTGAGGGGCTTGTCGTCGATTTTCACTGCTCGTTTGATTACGCGCTCTGCCAACCTCATATCAATATGAGTGTCGTAGACCACAGAGTAAGCGAGCAGTGAGTTGATGACGCCTTCAAGGTCGCGCACGCTTCCATTGGCGGTCTGGGCGATGTAGCGCACCACATTGTCGGGAATATGCAGCCCGTCGCGGGCAATCTTGCTGTGAAGGATGTCCACGCATAGCTGTACATTGGGCTTCTCCAACTCGGCTATAAGTCCGCAGGCAAAGCGGGTGATGAGTCGCTCACTCATGCCCTGAAGGTCAACGGGCGGACGGTCGGAGGCCAGAATGATGCGCTTGCCGTTGCGGAAGAGGTGGTTGAAGATGTGGAAGAAAGTCTCCTGTGTCCTCACGCCGGTCATCCACTCCTGAATGTCATCTACAATGAGCATGTCGATGGTCTGATAGAAGTTGATGAAGTCGTTGGTGGTGTTGCGGCGAACGGCGTCGGTGTACTGCACCTGGAAGAGCCGGGCACTGACGTAGAGCACTCTCAGCCGGGGATAGAGTTCCTTGGCTCTGAGGCCTATGGCATTGATGAGATGGGTCTTTCCGCAGCCGGGGGGACCGTAGATGAACATGGGGTTGAACTGCACCTTGTTGGCTGTGGGATGCTCGGCTATCGACAGTCCTACGGAGCGGGGAAGCTTGTTGCTGTCGCCCTCAATAAAGTTCGAGAATGTCTGATGGGGGTTGAGCCTCGGGTCCAGATCCTGCGGCACGGCAGCATCAAGGACTGTGAGTGACTGGTTGGCACGGGTCTCAGCCTGAGGGCGGTGTGCCTCTTCGGCTCCGCCCGAGCTGAGCGTAGTGTCGCCCCCCTTGACGCGGGCCACGACAACACGATAGGAAAGCTTTACGCCCTGACCGTAGAAGCGGCGCAGCACCTTGCTAAGTAAGTCGATGTAGTTCTCCTCCAGATACTCATAGACGAAGGGACTTGGCACCTGGAGCAAGAGTGTCCGCGTCTCCGCGTTGAACGACTCGAAGACGATGGGCTTGAACCATGTATTGTATTGCTGTTCAGAGACGTTCTTGCGTATGAGCGCAAGGCTCTCAGCCCAGCTTGCATCGGGACTTACTTTCATTTCTATTTGTTGAGTGAAGGGGTGTGCCTAAAGGCTGACCTTGGATTTTTCGCTTTTGCAGTGCAAAATTACTAAAGAAAAACGATAATGGCAAATATACCTCTTTATTAGAACAAGCCTCTGACGAAAGCTAAATCAAATATTTTCAGCTCCTTATGCTTCTATCCACAACAAAGTGATTTAACCCTTGCCGCTACAGAGTAACAAATATTTGATTGATAAATACTTAGCGAATCATCTTTGATTTTCTGCAACTCCGGTGAAACATCATCCTTGCTATCCTATCCTATTCTTCGTCAAAGGAGATTACATGGCTTCCAACGTGTGAAACATTCGCCTTCTCTATTTATACTCAATTTAGATAACATGGCCGTGAGCATGACGCGGGCGCCCCACTTGCCGTTGAGCTTGGTGTTCTTGCTCTTCACCTGGTAGAATTTGTACTTCACTGACATAGTCTTCTTCTTGCCTCATCTCTCCCGCCCCGGGTGGTGGCGGAGGATTCCTGCTGCTGCGAGGCATAACAGT
>OMVH01000260.1 GCA_900314365.1 uncultured Prevotella sp.
CCACTGCAGGGCGCGGCCCTTGTGGCCGTCCGCAAGCTGAGAGTTTCTCCTACCCCATCAGCGCATGTCAGCCCGAAGGGTCCACTGCAGGGCGCGCACTTGTGGCCGTCTGCGAGCTGAGAGTTTCTCCTACCCAATCAGCGCATGTCAGCCCGAAGGGTCCACTGCAGGGTGCGGCCCTTGTGGCCGTCCGCAAGCTGAGAGTTTCTCCTACCCCCATCAGAGCATGTCAGCCCGAAGGGGCCTCTGCAGGGCGCGGCCCTTGTGGCCGTTCGCGAGCTGAGAGTTTCTCCTACCCCATCAGAGCATGTCAGCCCGAAGGGGCCTCTGCAGGGCGCGGCCCTTGTGGCCGTCCGCGAGCTGAGAGTATCTCCTACTCCATCAGCGCATGTCAGCCCGAAGGGGCCTCTGCAGGGCGCGGCCCTTGTGGCCGTCCGCATCCTATGAGCAATCAGGTGACAGCTGCTAAGTTCAACCCATAAAAAAGCAGCCAATAGTTTTGCATTGTTATCGATTTAGAGTAACTTTGCAGAAAAAGTAGGATGCATGAGTGATAGCAATTTGTGGAGAGACGAGTATTGGCCGATACTCCTTCAACTCTATCTTCAAAAACCCGTGGGACTCAAGCCTCTATATTCAAGGAGGCTTGTGGAGATAAGTTTGCAACTTCACATCCATCCAAAATTCCTTTACCGGCAAATGTTCCGTCTCAGACAGTTGGACACTCCCCTTTTGGAGAGACTATGGAAGAACTACAGCCACAGCCCCGGAAAACTGCACCAGCTGGTTACGCTGCTTCAGCAACGCGAGGGGTTCGGCAAACCGGAGGAATTCTACCGGGGTGTGGAGACTAACGAGACCTTCGAAAAGAACTTCCGTCCCCTACCCCAGGAACCGTCGCTCATGCCCGTGACCCTCATCCTCGTGCTCGACCTCTACTTCCGGCTCACACCTGCCACTATGGTGACAGAGACGCCAGAGGTGAAAGAACTCGCTGCCCTCACACATACACGCCCCCAGCTCATCACCGAGGCCATGGATGTCTTCAGGTGCTGCGATCCCTACCTGCCCAAGGATAACTTCATCATCAGTCCGCTGCTGGAACCCTGTCAGAAGATATGGAACCGCTACGGCAACGGCAACCCCGACGAGCTCTCGGCACTGGCCTCACAGCTCAAGGAATACTACAAAAGCAACTGACACACATGGCACAGCAACTCATACAGACACAAGCCCAAAAACAGGTACAGATACAAAAGCTCTCACAGCAGCAAATGTTGCAGGTGAAGCTCCTGGAGATGCCCCTCACCGAACTTGAGGACAACGTTCGGGCCGAGCTTGACGACAATCCGGCTTTGGAAGTCAGCACCGACGAAGACATGCCCTCCGGAGAAGATACCGCTACTGACGACAACTACGACAGCAGCGACGACAACGAAGAGTCAGCCGACCGCGAGGAAGCTCTCGACAATGCTCTGAAAGATTTGGGCAGCGACGACGACATGCCTGTCAGCTATGGCCAGCAACAGACCGACAATGCCGACTACGAGGAGATGGTCTACGGCGACACCGTCTCGTTCTACGACAAACTCAAGGAACAGATGGGAGAACTGGAGCTCAGCACCAAACAGCGCGACATCATGGAATACCTCATTGGCTCGCTCGACGACGACGGCTTGCTGCGCAAGGACATCGATACAATCAGCGACGAGCTGGCCATCTACCACAATGTTGATGCCACACCCACAGAAGTCAAAGAGGTGCTCGGTCTCCTTCAGGGCTTCGACCCTGCGGGCATAGGAGCCCAGTCTCTGCAGGAATGTCTACTGCTGCAGATTGAACGTCGGCCACCCTCACAGCTCACCGACGACATGAAGGCCATCGTGGGAAAAGCTTTCGACGAGTTCTCCAAGAAGCACTGGGACAAAGTGCAAACACAACTCGGACTCACCGACAACCGTATGCGCGAAGCCGTCAAGGAGATAAGCCGTCTGAACCCCAAGCCCGGAGCCTCTCTCGGCGAAACCGAGGGACGCAATGTCCAGCAGATAACACCCGACTTCATTATCGACACAGCCGACGACGGCAGCGTGAGCTTTTCGCTCAACCAAGGCGACCTGCCCGAGCTCACGGTCTCGCCTTCGTTCTCCGACATGGTCAACACCTACAAGAACAACCGCAAAGGCATGAGCCGCAGTGAAAAAGAAGCTCTTCTCTATGCCAAAGAGAAGGTGGAAAAGGCACAAGGCTACATCGATGCCATCAAACAGCGGCGCCACACCCTCTACATCACTATGAAGGCCATCATAGAATGGCAGCATAAGTTCTTCAGCGATGGTGACGAGGCCGACCTGAAGCCCATGATATTGAAGGACATAGCCGATAAGACGGGACTCGACATCTCTACCATCTCGCGCGTGAGCAACGTGAAGTACGCCCAGACTCGCTGGGGCACTTTTCCTCTGCGCTATTTCTTCAGCGACGGCTATAAGACGGGCGACGGCGAGGAGCTCTCCACCCGCAAAATAAAATTGGCTCTTAAGGACATTATCAGCAAAGAAGATAAAGCAAAGCCCCTCAGCGACGACGCATTGGCGGCGGCTATGAAGAAAGCCGGTTTCCCCATAGCACGGCGGACCATAGCCAAATACCGCGAGCAGATGGACATCCCCGTGGCACGCATGCGGAAAGGATGAGTGGATTAGCACTGTACTGAAGCATTATGAAAGAAAAAGATATCATTTTGTCGGCGCGCATCATCAGCATGGTGTTCACGCCCTTCTATCTCCCTGTGTTGGGTCTGCTTGTCCTGTTCGTGTTCAGCTATCTGAGCATCCTCCCGACACTCTATAAGCTCTTTGTGCTCCTGATGGTCTATGTCTTCACGGTGCTCGCCCCTACCCTGCTCATCCACGCCTACCGCAGCCACCAGGGATGGACACCCCTGCAGCTCGGAGTCAGAGAGCGGCGCATGGTGCCCTACGTCCTCTCCATCTTCTGCTACTTCGCTTGCTACTATCTGATGAACCTGCTTCATATACCCCATTTCATGAGCAGCATCCTCGTAGCAGCACTGATGATACAAATTCTCTGCGCCACGGTGAACGTGTGGTACAAAATCTCCACTCATACGGCAGCCATCGGAGGCGTGGCCGGAGCCATACTGGCCTTTGCCTTTATCTTCGAATTCAATCCCCAGTGGTGGTTCTGCCTCACCGTTATCATTGGCGGCATGGTGGGAACGAGCAGGATGATACTGCGTCAGCACACGCTCTCTCAGATCGTCACAGGCTTCGCCCTCGGACTCACAGTGGCTTTCCTTGTCATTATTACAGTATAGAAAACAGTAACAACAACTAACACATAATCAACAACATGATGTCACCATTAGTAAGCATTATCATGGGCAGCACAAGCGACCTGCCCGTCATGGAAAAAGCCATGAAGTGGCTCGAAGCCAACGAGATACCCTTTGAGGTGAATGCCCTCTCCGCCCATCGCACGCCCGATGCCGTGGAAGCTTTTGCAAAAGGTGCCAAGGCCAAGGGCGTGAAGGTAATCATCGCCGGAGCCGGTATGGCAGCTGCTCTGCCGGGAGTCATTGCCGCCTCTACCCCACTGCCCGTCATCGGTGTGCCCATCAAGGGAATGCTCGACGGTCTCGATGCCATGCTCAGCATCATTCAGATGCCTCCAGGCATACCTGTGGCCACAGTGGGCGTCAACGGCGCACAGAATGCCGCCATCCTCGCTGCCGAAATGATAGCTCTCGGCGATGACACAGTGGCAGCCAAGGTAGATGCCTGGAAAGCAGGTCTTGGAGCAAAGATAGAGAAAGCCAACAAGGAACTTGCCGCCCTCGGCGACTATAAGTACAAGTGCTAAGGAGGGATGACATCTATGAACGACTTGTTCAATTACCATCGCCGTGACACTAATGAAGTCCATGTGGGCAGGCTCACTATGGGCAGTGCATACCCCGTGCGCATACAGTCGATGACGACAACGAGCACCGACGACACCGAGGGCAGTGTGGCTCAGGCTGAGCGCATCATCAAGGCCGGCGGCGAGCTTGTCAGACTCACTACGCAGGGGCCTCGCGAGGCACGCAACCTGCAGAATATCAGTGCCGGACTGCGCGCCGACGGCTTCGACACACCCCTCGTTGCCGATGTGCATTTCAATGCCTCTGTGGCCAACATCGCTGCGCTCTATGCTGAGGGAGTGAGAATCAATCCGGGCAACTATGTCGACCCGGCCCGACGCTTCATCAAGCATGAGTACACCGACGAGGAATATGCCGGCGAACTGAAGAAGATTGAAGACACGCTCGTGCCCTTCCTGAACATCTGCAAGGAGCATCACCGCGCCATCAGAATTGGTGTCAACCACGGGTCTCTGAGCGACCGCATACGCAACCGCTACGGCGACACACCGGAGGGCATCGTGGAGAGCTGCATGGAGTTTCTGCGCATCTGCCGTCGCGAGCACTTCGATGATGTAGTGATTAGCATCAAGGCCTCCAACACCGTGGTAATGGTAAGGTCGGTGAGACTGCTTGTGACTCAGATGGATAAGGAGGACATGCACTATCCGCTCCACCTCGGTGTCACTGAGGCCGGCGAGGGGGAGGATGGTCGCATAAAAAGTGCCTTGGGCATCGGAGCTCTGCTTGCCGACGGCATCGGTGACACCATAAGGGTGTCGCTCTCCGAAGAGCCAGAGGCAGAGATACCCGTGGCACGTCATCTCGCCGACCATTTTGCTGAACTCGAAGGGCATCTGATAATTCCCGCAGAAGCCTCGAAAGACTTCGACTGGGTGAGACCGCAACGGCGTTTCACCCGCGCAGTGAAAGGTATTGGGGGCTCGAACGTGCCCGTCGTGATAAACTCAGCAAAGGGTGTAAAGGCCGACTTCGTCTATGTGGAGAAAAACATACCCACCGATGCTGATGACTCAAGGGGCTACATCGTCGATTTTGATGTCTATCCGCAAATCTGCCAAGAGCATCCCGGACTGAACATCTATCCCATATTCCCCGTCACGGCAATGCCATTTGTCTCTGGACTGAAGAGCGAACTGAAATTTCTGGTTCTGCAGTTCGGAACACCCACCGAGGAATATGTTGCTTGTCTGCGTTGCCATCCCGAAGTTGTCGCAGTGGTCGTGAGTCGCCATCAGAACAGGGTAGGGGACATGCGGGCTCTCGTGCACGAGATGATGGTCAACGGCATCACGAATCCCGTTGTCTTTGCCGAAACCTATCACACCGACTCCAAGGAAGACTTCCAACTCGATGCGGCTGCCGACCTCGGAGCCCTTCTCGTCGACGGACTGGCCGACGGCATCTGGCTGATGAACGAGGGTAGGATAGAGGCAACAGAGATAGAGGCAACATCCTTTGCTATCCTCCAGGCTGCACGCCTGCGCGTCTCCAAGACAGAGTACATCAGCTGTCCGGGATGTGGCCGCACGCTCTACGACCTCCGCGACACCATCGCGCGCATCAAGGAGGCCACGAAAAATATGAAGGGCCTGAAGATAGGCATTATGGGATGCATCGTGAACGGTCCTGGCGAGATGGCCGATGCCGACTACGGCTACGTCGGAGCTGCAGCTGGCAAAGTGTCGCTCTACCGAGGCCAACAATGCGTGGAAAAGAATATTCCTGAGGAGGAAGCGGTCAGCCACCTGCTCGCTCTCATCAAGGCCGACAGAGAGAAATCCTGACCCGCCGCACAGCCAACAACCATCATTCCCGCCGTCGCCTTACCCTCAACATTATAAATAGGGTAGGGCAACGGAGGGATTATATTTTTGTAACGTAGTAAAGCCAACGTACGTCTTTTCAAATGTAAGTCTTACAAAGTGGACAGCAACGAGTTCAAGCAACGCTTTCTGCCCTGCACACAGAAGATGTATGCATCGGCACTCCGGCTCACGGGCAATCCCCAGGAGGCGGAAGACCTCGTGCAGGATACTTTCCTCAAACTCTGGCTCAAGCGCGATTCCCTGCCACAAGTGGACAGCGACGAGGCTTTCAGTCTCATCACACTCCGCAACCTCTTCGTCGACACAGTGAGGCGCAGGCATCTTGAGGACAGCCAGAAAGAGGCCTCAATGCTCAATATCGGTGAGCCTGAGAACGTCACCGAGGGCATCGACGAGCGCGACAACGTGGACAGAGCGAAGCGCATCATCAGCAGACTGCCGGAGAAGCAACGACTGCTCATCACGCTACGCGATGTGGAAGGACTTTCATTCAGCGAAATAAAGAATCTGACAGGACTCAGCGAAATAAACATGAGAGTGCTGCTGAGCCGCGCCAGAAAAACTGTGAGGGCAAAGATGCACTACAGACAAGAATAAACAAAAGCCCCCCAAAAAACGAAAGACAATAGTCAAAGGTGTTTCCTGAAAATGCCTGCGGCCTGACATCATAAAATAGTAAACAATGGACTACAGCAAACTCACAGACCGATATTTCGAGGCACAGACTTCCGAACAGGAAGAACTGGAGCTGAAGAAGTGGGCTCACGACCACAACATGACTGATGAAGGCAAACTGCTCAACGCCTACTTTCAAGTCATGGACAACAGACGGGTGCAGCTTCCCGAAGGCCTGGAAAGACGGATGGAGCGCAGCATTGAAGAGTGGGGTAGGGTGGAGCACCACGCCGGCAACCGTGCCCGCACCACCACAATCAGATGGGTAGCAGGTATGGCAGCTTGTTTCGCACTGGTGTTCTCTATGGGCACAGCCCTCAATATCAGAGAGGACAAACAAGCTAACTATGCTGTCACCGACACCTACGACAACCCGCAGGATGCCTATGAGGAAACGCAGCGTGCACTGCGTACTTTCTCTTTAGCCATCAACAAGGGCTTCAACGCCATTGACAAGGACAGTAAGCATTAATCACGAAATATGAAGAAACTCTTTATCTTGACCCTGATGGCCTTTACGGCTATGCTGTGCAACGCTCAGGACGCTCTCTTCAGAAAGTATGACAACACGAAAGGTGTCACCACAGTCTACGTCTCAAAGGCTATGTTCTCGATGATGCCAAAAATAAAAGCGGGCGACATCAACATCTCCAAGCTAGCAGAGAAGATGGACAAGTTGCAGGTGCTCTCCTGCGACCGCTCGTCATTGGCAAGCTCCATCCTCAACGAGGCCACGGCCTACTACGACCGTGAAGGATTCGAACAAGTGATGAAGGTGAACGACGGCGGGGAGAACACCACCATCTACATGAAGGCACGCCAGCAAGGACGAAACGAGTTTGCACTGCTTGTCTCTGAAAGCGGCGAGCTGGAAATCATCAACATCCTCGGAAAGATAACTCTCAAGGATATCCGTAACCTTACGGGAAGATGATTCTACACCTAAAGAGAAAAGACTTCAAAGCTTACGCGGCCATATAGAGTAGCGCCGCGATTAGTTGCCAGCCATGCCCATCCGGCTCATCTCAGGCTTCAATAGGCCAGAGAAACTGGATGGGCATCTTTCTGATGTCACGAAATCACACATGTATGTTCTTCTGCTAAACAGAATGTAAGCTCGCTGAACCACCGCAAGATTGTACCATAGAAAAAATGACTAATGCACGGAGAGTTAAAGAGTAAAAAAATAATAATAAATATTAATTAATAGACAAATCTTTTGGAGTATCAAAAAAATTGAAATAACTTCGCCTCATCAATAATGATGAATTTGGCACATGAAAAGACCCGAAAGGCTAAGCGTGTGCAAGCTCCCAAAAGGATTGACCTTTGAAGAAGTCACAACCAAGAAAACACTAAAGGAGCTGGAAATGCTTGCCTTACAAACCGAAATTCTTCATGAATTGCGCAATCCGACGCAATTATTCCCTCCCTAAAATCAAAAGAAATTGTATCAAAAAAAGAAGTTGTGTCCGAACACACAGCCAAAAAACAAAGTTTAACAAGAATAACGTTCACATTTATCCTATTAATCAATCTTTAGTACATGATGAAAACCAATCCAACCAACAATCCAACCTCTCTGCGAGGAGGACATC
>OMVH01000259.1 GCA_900314365.1 uncultured Prevotella sp.
TATCAAAAATCAAAGTTTTCCATTGCACACTCTCTTCATTTGGAGCTCATCTGCCCCGAAAGAAATCGGTATCCATCAGCGAGACGCTACCACTCAGAAGGAGCATAAGTGCTGCGGAACTCGAAGAATATAATATCAAACACATAAAGGTATGCCCGAAATATGACGAATGTTTGGAATATGCTTTTCTTCTATTCCCGCGAGCATGAGCCTGTTCATGTTCACGTAAAGAATGCAGATGGGAAAGCTAAGTTTAATGATCTTAAAGTTGGCTTCGTTACTCGCTCAGCGATGATACCGTGATATGCGTAGCCGTTTAGCGGCATTGCATCCTTAAGGTCTGTAAAAACCATGTGGGAAGACATAATCATTGGATACACTGAATAGTTGCCATCGGTTTTCTTTGTCGTTAATTATCTGTAATCTCCGTATGGTTCTTATCAGCTAGATTAGCTTGCCAAGAATAGAGTACCTTTGTGATACGCCACTATAACATAGTGATTATCATGCGATAATATCTTCAGAGGAGGGAATCTTGCTTATAGAGGTCGTATTGTGCCTGCAGGTTCGTCCATACTTCAGCCGGTATGTCTAAGGCCTTTTCAAAGGCTTTAGCCATCGATTTCGTGACTGGTCGCTTGCCGTTAACGGTTTCACTCAGTTTGGTGCTGCCTATGCCCGTGAGCGCAGACAGCTGTTTCTGTGTCATGCCCTTTTCTTTAATAGCCTCTCTGAGCAGGTCGCCCGGATGAGTAGCTTCAAAAGGACCTATTTTCTTATAGTTCATCTTACTTGGATAAGTTCCGTCTGCGCTCAATAATTTTAGCTACGAGAAGGAACTGGTAGTAGGCTCCCATCAGGCTGTGGATAAGGCCGGGAGTGCCGTTTCGGAATTCGCCTCCGAAGAGATAGCTGCGCAGGAATCGCCACGTAGGCCTCCAAAGGAGCGCGCCCATACCGTAGCCCTTGTTCCAGCGCTTGTCGACCTCAGCCGTGGTGTATCGGTTTTGCTTCTCGGCTACTTCGAAGAGATAGTTCTCAGCCAAGTGTTCCAGCTCTACACCGTCGGTTTGTGGAATACGCTCCACCCGGCCCATCACTTTAGGAAATGTGTGGACATAGGGCGGCCATGTAGTACCTTCGCGGACAAAGAAGCGCAACTGCCAGTCGGCAGCACGTCCTTTCTCGGGAATGTTCATAAAGCGGTTGCGGCGCGGAATGTAGAGTCCTTCGGGACAGTCAGGCTCACTGATACGGCGGTAGAGATAGTCACGGAGTAGGGGAGTCACGGTCTCATCGGCATCCACCACTAACACCCACGGGCAACTTGCACTCTGGATGGCAAACGTGCGTGCCGGTTCGGCGCAGACATAATTGGCTTTAGGGAAGGTGACGATACGGCAACCGTAGCTGAGCGCAATATCGCGGGTGGAGTCCGTGCTCTCCATGTCGCATACCACGATTTCGTCGAAGCCCACGACGCTTTCCAAGGTTTCCTTGAGGTGCCGCTCGGCATTATAGGTGTTGATGACTACTGAAATCTTTCTTGCGTCTGTTGTCTCCATGCTTTGAATCGGTTGGCCTTGGAAGGCGGTTGCGTGAATGCGAAGTGTGCAGAACACTTGCTCTGCAAAGATAGTGCAAACGAAGGGAATAGCAAAGAAAAAACTTGTTTTTTCTTTGGATTCCTGAGTGCAGCCTATCTTGGAGGGACTGTTCCAAGATAGTGCAAACGCCCCCTTCCCTTACAACTGTCCACTCTCCACTTGAAGCACAACGCGCTCGGTGAGTCGATCGACACCCTCAGGGTCGTACTTCTTAGTGAGGCTGGCACCGAACACCCACGCAAAAGCCTGATAGAATCCTGCCTTCACGGGACCGAGAAAAGCCTGGATGAGTTGATAGGACGAGGAGTTGCACTCCCGATAGACCAATTTGATAAGCAATTTGCCTTGCTGATAGGTGAGCTTCTTCATGCGGGGCGTGTACTCCTTCTTTATCTCCCGTTCCACTATCTTCATGTGCTCGTCCTTGGCCTTCTTGTTGGGAAGCGTCTGAAGCACCTCATAGGTCTCAAGGACAATACGGTTGACCTCCTTCGCTATCGGCAGTACCTTCTTCACGTTGTACACCAGTCGGTTGTAAGCCATACGGTCGCGTTCGTTGCGGAATACGGGTTTAGGATAGACGTAGATATTGTTCAACTGCACATACTGTATGCTGTCGCGGCCCAGCTTCACCTTTCCCGTCTTGATGGTAGGGGCATACGTGGGCATGGACATATCTACTTCCTGATCCTCGGGATTGACGTCCTGAGCCCCGGCCATCAATACCGGCAACAGAAGTAAAAGGATAGATAACAACCGTTTCATCATGTCGGCAAAATTAGCATTATTTTTCGTTACTCCGAAAATATTACTGTCTTTATTTGCTTTCCTTGTTTATTTAGTCTAAATTTGCGATTGGCTTATCATGAACCGCATGAAACAATCTGTATCCGGAAGTGCAGGCCGCCTATGCCACCGCCTCCGCACCGACCATGAATTCCCGTTGCTGAAAGTCAGCAGCAAGGTAGCCGTCATGCTTTGGCTATGTCTTTGGGTCACTCTGCCCTGTCGGAGTCAGGGCGATGAACCCTGGATGAAGTACTTCGGACAGCTCACCACCATTGATGAGGCTGAGGACGAGTCGTGGGAACAGACGTGCGAGGTGCTCTCGGAGTTCTATGCTCACCCTATCGACCTCAACACAGCCACGCGCGCCGACTTGGCACAGTTGCCCTTCCTGAGCAACCAGCAAATCAGTGCCATCATCAACTACCGCGACCAGTACGGCCCTGTACGAAGCAAAAACGAACTGCTCCTCATCCCCGGAATGGAATATGCTCAAAGTCGTCTCTTGCAGTTTTTTATCACCCTCAGCGGAGACAAGGAGAAGCCCTTCCCCAATGGCAGTGACCTGCTGCACAAAGGGCGCCACGACCTCACCGGCTATTTTAAGGCTCCCTTCTACACGCGCGACGGCGACCGCAGTGGCTTCTTAGGCTATCGCTACAAGCATTGGCTGCGATGGTCGTACGGACTTGCCGATCGCGTGCGAGCCGGTATCACGGTCTCGCAGGATGCCGGAGAGCCCTTCTTTGAGGGACGCAACAGCTGTGGCTACGACTATCTGACAGCCTACTTCGACGTAAGGAAAATAGGAATACTCAGGCAGGCTGTCGTGGGGCGCTACCGACTAAAGACCGGTATGGGACTCATCCTGAACAATGACTATGGTTTCGGCAAGCTCGCCACATTGGCCTCGCTTGGACGTAACAGCTTTAGTCTGCACGGCCATGGGTCGAGGTCGGAAGGCAACTATCTGCAGGGAGCTGCGGTCACGCTCCAGCCGTCGCGGATGTTCAGCATTACGGCCTTTGCTTCCTGGCGGAAGATTGACGCCACGCTGTCGGCCGACAGCAGCGCCATCACCACCATTGTCACGTCGGGCTATCACCGTACACGGACGGAGATGGACAAGAAACACAACACCAGTGAGGGCCTTGTGGGAGGACGTTTCGGCTTCAACGCTGCCGGCTTCCATGTGGGGCTGACAACCTTCGCAGCCAGTCTGTCGCGCCGTCTGCAGCCATTGGGCACACAGTCTTTCAGACGCTACTACCCACGCGGCGACAGGTTTTGGAATATGAGCGCCGACTACGGCTATGCAGGCTCCAAATTGAATTTCTCCGGCGAGACAGCCACCGGCGACTGCCACGCTTGGGCTACCATCAACACGCTGAGTCTGCAAGCTATGAGCAATCTGCAGTTCGTTGTGCTCCAACGTTTCTACTCTTATCGATTCTATTCACTCTTCAGCCGCAGCTTCAGCGACGGTGGAAGGGTACAGAACGAGAGTGGTTGCTACGCCGGAGCCATCTGGTCACCGTTGAGAGGACTCACCGTCACGGCCTATGCCGACTACGCCTACCATCCGTGGGCCAGCTATCGCGTGTCGAAAGCAAGTCATGCCACCGACTTCTTCCTCGAAGCCAACCTCAGCAGGGGTGCATGGACTACGGACATGAGATGGAGAATGAGACGGCGACAGCGCGACAACGACGACAAGACTGTTTTGACCAGCCGCAATGAGCAGCGTGGCAGACTGTATGTGGACTACAGCGCCGATGCCTTCTCGCTGAGAGCACAGGCCGACGTGGCTTCCTGCTCAGGAACGTCACACAGCTGGGGTTGGATGACATCGCTTCGTGGAGCCTGTCGCCTTAGACACTTTCGGTTGCAGGCTTTGGCAGGCTATTTCCATACCGACGACTATGACAGCAGGGTCTATTCTGCCGACCCGCCGCTGCTCTACAGCTTCTACTTCCCAGTGTTCTATGGACAGGGATGGCATGGTGTAGCCAGCGGGTCCTGGATGCCTTCGGAGAATTTCTCCCTTGAGGTGAGGGCAGTCACGACGAAATACTTCGACCGCAGCGTCATCGGCTCGTCGTACACGCGCATCCAGGGCAGTTCGGCACCCTACTTAGAAGTGCAGGCGCGCGTCAGAATTCACAACGGGAAACTGTGAGGGTAAGCCTGTTGGGGCAATGGTGATTACAGAGAGCAAGAGAGATTATTAGGGAAGAATGAAGATTCAAGTCTTAGAAGTAAAAATAAAAAGCACGCCTCGGGTGTTATCAGTTAGTTTGAAAGATGACATTCTAAAATTGCCTCAATCAATTGGTCAAACATATGTTTGCCAAATGGACAACATATGTTTGCCAAATGGATAACAATTGTTAGACAAATGGACAACAATTGTTTGCCAAATGGACAACAATTGTTAGACAACAACAATGGCTGTTTGATAACAACTCAATGTGTGTGCAATACCTTAATAAAACGTCGAAGAGGGCGTGCCTGCTAAGGGATATTTACTTCCGAAACTTGAGTTGTTGTTCTAAATCTTAGAGTATAGTTGTAACACCTTTATAAACATCCGTAAGTGAAACATCTGCAAGGAACAAACACTTCCGAAACTGGAGATGATTATAAAGGACTAAAGAAAAATGGTCCCCAAATAGGGAGGGAAAGACACGGTAAGGCAATGGCCACGTGTCTTTCCCTCAGTTTGTTATTGTTCCGTCCAAAGCACCTGAACGACGGTCTGTCCTACAGCCTTCAGCGTGTTTCGGTCGATATGTTCGAGGTCATCGCTTACGGTATGCCAGGTAGGTCCGAAGGAGCTCTGCTGACAGTCGGGGTAATAGGGGATGATGTCAACAGTGGGAATGCCGGCCTTCTCGTTGAGAGGCACGTGGTCATCAGTGATGAAACCGCCGTCCTGCATGGGGAAGTAGCTGCCGTAACCGGCTGTCTGCGCCGCGCTCCAAATCTTGTCAACGTAGGCCTGGGCGTATTTCTTGGATACTCCCTCCTGATAGAACTTCGCTCCTTGTCCGCCCACCATGTCGAGGAGAATACCGTAACGGGCCTCGTAGCCTTCGGGCAGATGGGTTGCGAAATACTGGGCACCAAGTGCCCAGCTCGATTCCTCATCGGCGGTAGAAGCCCACTGAGGCGTGCCCCAGTCCTCGGCATCGAAGCACACGAAGTCCACTCCTATGCTGAGCGTGCTGTCGTTGTGCAACAGCCGTGCAATCTCCATCATCACGGCCACACCACTCGCAGCGTCGTTGGCTGCCAGGATGGGCGTGCGGTGTTTGGTGCTGTCGGGGTCGTTGTCGGCCCACGGACGACTGTCCCAGTGCGCGCAGAGCAGAATGCGCGTAGTGGCTTCGGGCTTGTAACTGGCAATGATATTGGTACTGTGAAGCAGGGTGCCATTATAGCCTTTGAGGTCGGCCTGCTGTTCTGTGACACGACAACCGTAGGCTCGGAACTTCTCCACTATCCACTTGCGACAGGCTTCGTGTCCGGAGCTGTTCATGTCGCGCGGTCCGAAATCGCATTGGGCTTTGACGAAGGCGAAGGCCGAGTCGGCATTGAATTTCGGACCAGCCGGGGCAGCTGCCGTGCTGTCGGCATCGACATCGGCCGAGGCTTTCATCTTATTATAGGTGAAAAAGCCGCCGCCTCCAATGAGCAGGATGGCAGCTATTGCGAGTGTTATCTTCATTGAAGTCTTCATTCTGTACGATGATTTTGCACCTCACGCATTACCCTGAGCCAGTTGCCACCCCAGATAAGGCTGATGTCGTGGTCGCTGTAGTGGCGTCGGAGCAGTCCAATGGTGAAGTTGATGAGTTCTGACGCATCGGCACACCCAAGCACGGTGCCGTCGCCATCAAAGTCGGTGCCCAGCCCCACATGCTCGATGCCCATCACTCTGACGGCATGGTCGAGATGGTCGAGAGCATCGTGGAGCGTAGCCTCTCCGTCCTTACGAAGGAAGCCATGATAGAGTGTGATATGGGCCACACCGCCCTTGGCAGCAAGTGCACGGAGCTGGTCGTCGGTCAGATTGCGTGGCACGTCACAGAGTGCACGACAGTTGGAATGGCTGCAAACGATGGGTGTGGCACTTATATCCAAGGCGTCGTAGAAGCTCTGTTCGGCAGCGTGACTGAGGTCGACCATGATGCCACAACGGTTCATCTCCGCAATGACCTTCTGTCCAAAAGAGCTCACACCGTTGTGCGTGGAACAGCCTCGAGCACTGTCGCAGATGTCGTTATCACCATTGTGACAGAGTGTGATATACACTACGCCACGCTGTGCGAAGTGACGCACGTTGGCAATGTCGTGCTCTAAAGCCAGCCCATTCTCAATGCCAAGCATGATGCTCTTGCGACCTTTCCGCTTGTCTTCATAGAGATCGGCGGGGGTGCGGGCGATGCTTACATAGGAGCCGTTGGAGGCTACGAGGTCGTCGAGCTTGTCGAAGATGAGGTCGGCATACTGACGCGGAGTGATGGTGGGAGGGTCGTTGAGCAGCGAAGGATAGCGTTCGGCCAGACGGGGATTGTGCTGTCGGATGCCCGAAAGGTCGACTTTCGACGAGAATGTCTCGCCCATCTTGGGCTGGGGCAGGTAGGCCACCATGGTCACGGCGCTGCTGCCTCCGTCGTGCATCTTGTGCAAGTCGTAGAGGATGCGGTTGTCACGCTGCATGAAGTCAACGCCTTGAGGGAAAAACATTGGGGTGTCGCAGTGGGTGTCGAGGGTTACCAACGACTCCTGAAGCCTACGGGCACGACGGTATTCGGCCGCGCGGCCCACGAGCCATCGGAAGAGAGGCAGACCCTCATCGCCGAGCCATTCGGGATGCCACTGCACGCCCATCACTGATTTCAACTCTGCACTTTCGACGGCTTCAATGACTCCGTCGGGAGCTGTTGCCGTTACCTTCAGCCGCTTGCCGCCGCTGCGTACGGCCTGATGATGAAAGGAGTTCACTGCCAACGTCGTTGACTTACCCTCAGCATAAAGATAGCTCAGCTCCGAGCCTTCGACAATCTTCACCGTGTGTGTGGGTTCCGAGCGGTCGCCGTCCTGCGAGTGCTTGATGGTGGCCGCGCGCCCCCGACGTGGTGAATAGATGTCCTGTTCCACCTCACCACCGAGAGCCATGGCGAGCGTCTGAATGCCCCGGCAGATGCCAAGCATTGGAAGCTGACGGTTGTAAGCCAGTCGGGTGAGCAACAGCTCGGGCTTATCGCGATGGCTGTTGATGCTGTGAAGGCGTGGTGACGGCTCCTCACCGGCCCAAAGCGGATTGAAGTCGCCTCCGCCACTGAGAAGCAGACCGTCGATATGGCTGAGCGTAGTGACGAGGACATCGCGGTTGTCGATGGGAGGCAGTATGACAGGACAGCCGCCAGCCTTGACCACCTGCTCGTAGTAGCGGTCGCGCAGCAGTGCATTCTCGTCGGCGTAGTTGGCCGAGATACCTATCACGGGCACCTCGCGTCCCTCAGGAAAAGAGGCATAGAGACTGTCGAGGCAGGCAGCCAAACTGAAATCTACAGTCATGGCTACTTAGCTTCGTCTTCGGTATGAACGGGTATCTCGCGCTTGATGCTTTGTTCAAGCGAGATGAGGGTCTCTGTAGAGACCACGCCCGGAATGCTCTGGAGCTTATTGTTGAGCAAGTCCATGAGCTGCTCATTGTCGCGGGCATAAAGTTTCAGAAGCATCGTGTAGGGACCGGTAGTGAAATGGCACTCCACGATTTCAGAGATGTTCATCAGTCGGTCGACCACTTTCCGGTACATACTGCCGCGCTCGAGGTTGATGCCCACATAGGTGCAGGTGGTGTAGCCGAGACTCTTGGGATTGACATCGAAACCGCTTCCTGTGATTACTCCGTTATCGATGAGGTGCTGTACACGCTGATGGATGGCTGCCCTGGAGACACCACACTCTGCTGCCACATCCTTGAAGGGGATACGGGCGTTCTTAGAGAGGATGTTCAAAATCTTTTTGTCAAGCTTGTCTATCTTGTCCATGACTATGTTGTTGTAAAACTATTCTGCTTATCGGATGTTGTTTGTGTGCAAAAGTAGTCATTTAATACTGAACGGACAACATTTTGGCGTGAAAAATATGGTAATAGCTACTTAGTGATAGCTTTACCTTCAGTAAAAGTGCGTAGAAGGGTAATTCCTGCGCTACGTCCGTATCATCCTTCAGCCGTCGCAGTACCAGGCTCCGGTGCTGAAGGACCCGACTGGATACTGAATGTGAAGTTGGAGGGATTGAAGCTCGCGCCTTCGCAGCCGAGCAGGTTCACCACGGCTCCGCTGTCGGCAAGCTGCCGAGGGGTGCCGATGGTGATGGACTTGCAAGGAGACATCAGCCAGAGGGCATCGGAAAGCTGCATGGCAAGCTGTACGTCGTGAGTAGAAAGGAAGATGGTGCGGCCTTCGTCGTGGGCGAGACGGCGAAGGAGCCGGAGCAGCGAGATGCGGCTGCTGAAGTCGAGAAACGACGTGGGCTCATCGAGGAGTATCAGGGGAGTCTGCTGGGTTATGGCTTTGGCGATCATGGTCTTTTGCCGTTCACCATCGCTGAGGCTGTAGACCTTGCGGTGAGCGAGGGCTGAGATACCGGTCAGTTCCAGAGCTGCTGCCACCATCTTGCGGTCGCTGTCACGGAGTGAGCCGAAGAAACCCGTGTAAGGGGAGCGGCCGAGCCCCACGAGTTCTTCGACCGTGAGATTGGCTGCATCGGTGCGCTGGGTGAGCACTACCGACACCTTCCGGGCGAGTTGCAGGCGCGAAAGGCTCCGGATGTCGTCGCCACCTATATATATATGTCCGTTGAGAGGAGGCTGAAAACCGGCCAGTGTGCGGATGAGCGTCGACTTACCCGCCCCGTTAGGTCCAAGCAGACACGTCATACTTCCTTCAGTCAAGGACGCATTGAGTCCCTGGGCCACCACTTTCTTGTGGTAGCCTATGCTGAGGTCGCTGAGTGATAATGTCACGGCACTCATAGCCTAAAGACAATGCATCGGTACATGCTGCAAAGATAGTGCAAACGAAAGGAACAGCAAAGAAAAGGCCTGCCTTTTCTTTGATACTCCTGAGTGCAGCCTATCTTGGTGCGAGAGCTCAACTCACCTGTGGCCACACGCGTGGAGGTGGTTGGCTGTCATAGGTTAAGAGAACGGGGGAAAAGCGAAAAAAGAACTTCTTCGACTTTGACATGACACCGGAAAGGAGTAATTTTGCACCCTGATAGCAGAAAGTAATGGGTAACATCAGTGACATGACGGTGGGATCGCCCACCCGCAAGATTTTGGGTTTTGCGCTTCCCTTGATATTGGGTTATATTCTCCAGCAGCTGTATCTCATCATTGACGCAGCCATCGTAGGCCGTTTTATTGGCGTGCGTGCCTTGGCAGCCGTGGGAGCATCGTCGAGCATCATGTTTCTCATTATGGGCTTCTGCAATGGGGCCTGTGCCGGCTTTGCCATTCCCGTGGCCCAGTCGTTCGGTGCCAAGGACTACCGTCTGATGCGCTCCTATGTGAGTAATGCCCTGCGGTTGTCGGTGGTCATAGCGGTGGTGATGACCGCGTTGACCTGTGCTTTCAGCGAGCCCATCCTGCATTTAGTGAGCACGCCTCGTGAGATTTTCCGGCCGGCGTGGGTGTTTCTGCTGCTCAACTTCATGGCCATTCCCTTCACTATGGGGTACAACATCTTAGCAGGCTTCATCCGTGCTTTGGGCAATTCCAAACAACCCTTCTACTTCCTCATCTTCTCCTCTGTAGTCAATGTGGTTCTCGACTTTCTGCTCATCATCGTTATCGGACTCGGGGTAGAAGGGGCCGGACTGGCCACGCTGTTGTCGCAGGCTTGCAGTATGCTGCTTTGTGCCGACTTCATCCGTCGGCGTATGCAACTGCTCATTCCCCGGGGCAGCGAGCGGCGACGCGACAGGAAGCGCATGCGCGAGTTGCTCTCCAACGGTGTCCCCATGGGATTGCAGTTCAGCATCACGGGCATAGGCATCATCATGCTTCAGAGTTCCAACAACGCCTTAGGTACTCTCTACGTAGCTGCCTTCACGGCTTCGATGCGGGTGAAGTATCTCTTTACGTGCGTATTCGAGAACATCGGTGTGGCGATGGCCACTTATTGCGGACAGAACATCGGTGCCCGCAACACGCAGCGGGTGAAGCGCGGAGTGTTCTCGGCTATCAAGATAATGGGGGTGTTCTACCTCTTCACATTCGTGGTTATACAAACGTTGGCACCCTATATGATGGAGCTTTTCGTCGACCGCTCGGAGACAGCCGTCATCGACAATGCAGCCCTCTTCATGCGCATCTGCAACTGGTTCTATCCCGTGCTTGGCCTGCTCACCATCTTCCGTTATAGCATTCAGGGACTGGGCTACAGCACGCTCTCGATGATGTCGGGGGTTATGGAGATGATAGCCCGGTGCGCCGTCAGCTTGTGGCTGGTGCCGGCCTTCGGGTTCCTCGGTGTCTGCTATGGCGACCCCATGGCCTGGATAGCTGCCGACCTGTTTCTTATCCCGGCTTTCATCTGTGTCTACCGTCGCCTCTCCAAGCGTTACAAAGTGCTGGAAACTGTTCCCGCCCGCAGCTGAATGGCCTGAGACAATCGTCTCTTCTTCTGCCTTCCAAATGTGGCAAGTGGTGTCTCAGCGGTCCTGTCCGCCGAGGCGCTCAAAATAAACAATGATTTCTTCCCAAGTCTTGAACTCGTCGGAACCGAGCTTGATGAGTGTCCCCATGAAGCCGTCGACGTCGTTGCAGCTCACCATGTAGTCGGCACAGAGCAGCTGCGGCTGATTGACAAAGACGACACGGTTGAAAGCCGGTACGCTCAGATACTGCTCTATCCATTCCTGCGTGCGAGGGATGAAGTCGTGGTCGTCGGTTGGCGCGGGTGCTGTAACAATGACGTTGTAGTGCTCTGTCAGCCAGGTGTAGGCTTTGTGCAGACTAGCCTTAGGCTTGCCGTAGGCGTCCATGAGCGTAGAGTAGTCCACAGCCACCACGGGCCGCTCAAGATGTGACTGGCGGTCGCTTATCCAGCGGATGACGGGCACGACGCTGTCGATGAACACCTTGTCGTCCATGCGATGCTCGCCGTGGAAGCGTATGGCCTGACGGTAATGGCTGCGGAAGACATCGTAGGTGTGGACTACGGGGTCGTTGTCGCCGAAGAGACCGAAGATGCGGCTCTGCTCGTCCTCCGAGGCTCCTTTGAAGCACTCTAGGGTGGTGTCGCGGTATTCCTTTACCAAAGCCTTGGTGACGATGAAGTCCTGCACACCGTCAGCGCGCGGGTTCATGAAGGTTTGATGGCCTATCATTCCGTTCTCGCGCATGGTCTCCCCCATTTCGAAGGCCGGGTTCACACAGATGCGGTCGAAGCCGTAGAGCATCTCTGTGTACATGCCTCCCATAGAGGTTCCGATGATGAGGTCGGGCTTGTCGGTCTCACATTTGTTGTGCAGCAGCTCCATAGCCTCGGCGGGATGGAGCGGAAGGTCGTAGGCCACCACCTCAGCCTCGGGCAGCGAGTCGCGGATGAGCTTCACCGTGCCCGACTGAGCCGACGACATGAAGCCGTGGACATACATGATTTTGCGCCCGGCCATCAGGTCGGGATACTGATGAATATATGGATTCTCCATTGTCTTGTTTGAAACCAAAGAAGCGGCAAAGCTTCAGATGAACTTCACGCACACGGGCTTGCTGAGCCTGATGTCCTTGTGGAGGTCGGTGAGCAATCCTGTCTGCGGGTCGATGCTGAACACCTGGATGACATTGCTGTCGCGGCTGGCAGCGAGGAGCAGTTTGCCGTTGGGAGTGATATTGAAGTTGCGGGGATGGATGCCCGTAGGCTGATAGCCCACCCGTGTGAGGCGGCCGCTCTTGGTATCCACCTTGAAAATGGCGATGCCGTCGGCCTTCAGACGATTACTCGAATAGAGGAAACGACCGTCAGGGGTGAGATGGATGTCAGCGCCGCCACGCGCACCCACGGTGTCGGAGGCGATGACCTGCAACTTGGTGAGGCGACCGTTCTGGTTGCGGAACACGGTGACGTTGCCCGAGAGCTCGCTCATCAGGTAAACTGTGCGACCGTCGCGCGAGAACTCCAGATGGCGCGGACCGGAGTCGCGGTCGGTCTTTCCGGCCACTCCTAAGGGCGTGAGCTTGGAGCCCTGGTTGCGGAAGAGCAGTATCTGGTCGGCACTGAAGTCGGTAGCCAGCACGTAGTTGTCTAAGAAGCGGGCACAGTGTACATGGGCCGTAGCCTGGCGCTCACTGTCGGGACCGCCTGTATGGCCTTTGAAGAGCTGTATGCGCTTGCCAAGAGACCCGTCGGCACGCAGGGGGAAGACACTCATGCTGCCACCGGTGTAGTTGGCTGTGAGGGCCAGTTTGCCATTAGTAGCCACGTAGCAGGGGTCTTCACCACCGGTGAACTGTGTGTTGAGCAGCTTCATGTGGCCCGTGGCTTTGTTGAAGGCGATGGCGCTGAGAGCAGCGGTGTCGTCGTGATTCTCGGTGACGGAATAGATGAACCGACCGTCGGCTGAAGGTGTCAGGTAAGAGGGATTGGCCAACTTCAGCGAGTCGAGTATGCGGGCTTCGCCGGTGACCTGATTGAAAGAGTAGGAGTAGATGCCGTGGCTGCCACCTTCGGTGTAGGTGCCTACGATGAGACGGATTTCGTCTGAGGCCATGATGCCGGTACTGGTGAGCAGAGCCTGAAGGAGGCAAAAGAGTTGCTTCATCATTATTGAGTCTGTTTTTATTTATAATGTGCAAATGTAGTGATTATTTCTGAAACTACCTTTAAGTAAAGGAAATTATTACGACCGTTCAAATATAGTCTCGACAAAGTTGTACATAACACAGGTGAGCGTAGCGAGCCTGGGGATGCACACCCCCAATACCTCTATCAGCCTCGTATACCCTCCATAAAATAATGTGTCCACTGCATGCTATGAAGTGTACTTGTCCAGCAATTACTTTTGTACCCATTCGTATAAGTTTCATCCACTTGCAGGGCGCGGCCCTTGTGGCCGTCCGCATCCTACGGGCAAACAAGAAATTCCATCCTACCTTTTTTCATTCTCTAGATGC
>OMVH01000258.1 GCA_900314365.1 uncultured Prevotella sp.
AATTTAAGGATGTCACGAAGTATATTGCTGGCAATCTCCATTACCCGAAGATTGCTCAGAAGACTGGTGTGGAAGGCCGTATTGTGGTGAAATTCATGGTGGATAAGGACGGGAAAGTCCTTTCTCCTGAAGTCAGCTCAGAAAGCACATACTCTGTGCTTCCGAGGAAGAAGCATAACAACTTGTCTGAAAGCGAAAAGACAGAAGTCCAAATGGCCATTGATGCATTGAAAAAGGAGGCCTTGCGCGTGGTGCAGTCCATGCCTGCATGGAAGCCGGCGCACATCAACGGAAGGAATGTCACTACGAGGTTGCGCGTCCCAGTGCGTTTCGCACTAAAGTAGTACCCCCAATTCTCACACATAGCAAAAGCCCTTGCTCCAACCACGCGGTTGAAACAAGGGCTTTTTCGTCGGGGCGACAGGATTCGAACCTGCGACCGCCTGGTCCCAAACCAGGAGCGCTACCGGACTGCGCTACACCCCGAAGGATACTGTTTACCTTTATGATTACAAGACAATGGAACTTATAGCTCTTCTTGCCATAAGAAATATGGCAATCTTGTCTTTATTGTCGGGGCGACAGGATTCGAACCTGCGACCGCCTGGTCCCAAACCAGGAGCGCTACCGGACTGCGCTACACCCCGTGAGCAGGAAGCCCACCTTAGGCTTTCCTACCTTATTTCTATTACTGAATTTCTAACCTTTTCTTCCGAAGAGCAGCCTCTCTTTTAATACTGTCAAAGAAGCCCAGCAATTCATTCAACTTGCATAAGCTATTTCTTCGGTGCAGAGTGAAACTCAACGGAAGCAAGCCCGTCTATTTCAGAAGCCCTTGCTCTACGAAAATCTTCTTCAGAGCCTGAACACCACGCTCAACTTGCTCCTCGCTGTGGGTAGCCATAAGTGCAAAGCGAACAAGAGTGTCCTGAGGGGCACATGCAGGAGGAATCACCGGATTGATGAACACACCCGCATCAAAAGCCAACTTCGTGACGAGGAACGTCTTGAAAGAGTCTCGCACATAAAGAGGTATAATGGGGCTTTGCGTAGCTCCTATCTCGAATCCCTCCTCGCGGAAACGCTTCAGAGCGTAGTTGGTGACATCCCAAAGATGCTGTATGCGCTCAGGCTCCTCCTGGATGATGTGCAGAGCTTCCAAGGCTGCGGCTGTTGCAGCAGGCGTATCACTTGCACTGAATATATAGGTGCGGCATGTATGGCGCAGATAGTTGATAGTATCAGCATCACCAGCTATAAATCCACCGATAGAAGCGAGACTCTTTGAGAATGTTCCCATGATGAGATCCACCTCGTTCTCCAGTCCGAAATGGTGACAGACTCCGCGGCCTTGTTTTCCGAAGACACCCAGTCCATGAGCCTCGTCCACCATGACGGAGCAGTTGTACTTATGCTTCAGCTCAATGATGGCTGGCAGATTGGCAAGGTCACCTTCCATAGAGAAAACTCCGTCCACAACAATCAGCTTCACAGCCTCGTGGGGGAGTTTCTTGAGCACGCGCTCCAAGTCCTCCATGTCGTTATGCTTGTAATGCAGCTGAGTGGCAAAGCTAAGACGCCGTCCATCCACAATACTTGCATGGTCGCGATCATCACAGATAATGTAGTCACCACGGCCTACCACCACTGCTAACACACCGCTGTTGACAGAGAAGCCGGTTGAGAAGCACAGGGCATCATCCTTATGCTCAAAAGCAGCAAGCTCCTTTTCCAACTGCACATGTATATCGAGCGTTCCGTTGAGGAACCGGCTGCCTGCGCATCCAGAACCATACCGGTCGAGAGCCTTGTGAGCAGCTGCGATGACACGCTCGTCGCCTGTAAGCCCGGTATAGGCATTGGAGCCGAACATGAGCACCTTATGACCGCCCATCATAACCTCAGGGCCTTGCTTACTCGTGATGACGCGGAAATAGGGGTATACACCCTCTTCCATGTACTTCTGCGGCTCACGGTAGTTCTTATACCTTTCTTGTAGTTGTCCCATGATTATAGGTACAATAATTTACTCTTTTTTCTTGCTTATGCTTAAAACGTGTGCAAAGTTACAAAAAAATATGCTACTACCAACAAATTAAGGCAAAAATGTTCTTTTGGTCAGTATTTTAGCTTTTCAAGGTATTGAAATATAAAGGATAATATGTAATTTTGCAAATCCTAAGACTGAAGCAATGAAGAAGAAAATACTGTTCATCATGAACCCTATCTCGGGCACCAGCAGCAAAGCAGGTATTCCCGGACTCATCGCTAAGCACCTCGACATGGTGAAGTTTGACTATGAAGTGCGCTTTACTGAATATGCCGGACATGGGGCAGAGATGGCGCAGAAGGCCAGCTCTGAAGGCTTCGACATTGTCGTTGCCGTCGGTGGCGACGGCACTGTCAATGAGGTGGCCCGAAGCATAGTCCATACTGACACAGCCCTTGCCATATTGCCTTGTGGCTCGGGCAACGGACTGGCTCGCCATCTGATGATACCAATGAACCTCAAGAAGGCTATCGACGTTATCAATGCCTGCGAGATTCACGACCTCGACTATGGCCTTATCAACGGTCATCCCTTTTTCTGTACGTGTGGCATGGGCTTTGATGCTTACATCAGCATGAAGTTTGCCGAGGCGGGGAAGCGCGGTCCCGTGACTTATGTGGAGAGCGTGCTGAGGGAGTTCCTAAAGTACAAGCCACAGACCTATGAGCTTGTCGACGACACGGGGACCAAACGCTACAAGGCTTTCATCGTTTCATGCGCCAATGCTTCGCAATATGGCAACAATGCCTACATTGCACCACAGGCTTCAATGAGCGACGGACTCATGGATGTGGTAGTCATGGAACCTTTCGATTTCATCGAGGCTTCACAGATTGCCATCGAGATGTTCAGCAAGACGCTCGATAAGAATTCAAAAATCAAGACTTTCCGTTGCCATGAACTTCATATCCACAGACAAGGCCCCGGAGAGATTCATTTCGACGGTGATCCTGTGATGGAATCGGCCGATGTGGACGTGGTGCTGAAGCATAAAGGCATTAGAGTGGTGGTCAATCCTAACGCTGATAAAAGTCAGCGAAAGCCTAATGCCTTACAGAGCATAACGGCTGACTTCTTCACTGACTTCAACGACGTAAGGTCGGACATCAAGTCTACTACGCGTCATATTCAGGCTCTCAACAAGGTGTTGCAGCGTAAATTGAACCTCTAATCTCCAAGCTCTCTTATTCCTATTTATGTATATAGCCCGGCAAACTCTTCTCTTCTTGCCGGGCTTACTTGTATCTGAGTTGTATTGTCTCTGTGATAAAGATTGCTTTTTCTTGGGGACAATGTGAGTTGAATTTGGTGGAGTGTGCAATGAAAAACTTTGATTTTTGATACGGAAAAACGGGCGTTAAATAATGCTAACGCTAACCGAATCCTTTACAAATGAAAATCTCGAAATAGAGAAAATCCGAGTGCTTTGAGA
>OMVH01000257.1 GCA_900314365.1 uncultured Prevotella sp.
TTTCGAGATTTTCATTTGTAAAGGATTCGGTTAGTGTTAGCATTATTTAACGCCCGTTTTTCCGTATCAAAAATCAAAGTTTTCCATTGCACACTCTCTCCATTTGAAGCTCATCTGACTCGGCAAAATAGGTATCCATCAGCGAGACGCTACCACTCAGAAAGAGCATAAGCGCTTGCAGAACTTGAATGAGTAATTATGTCAAAGCCGACAAATCCTAAAAGAAAGTGCCATAGGCTGTAAATGAAGAAAACAAGCGTTTTGCTTTGCACTTCACGTTATTTAGACTAACTTTGTAAGCGCAAACAGAATTCTATCAACAGAGATGACGAGAAAGAAAAAAGACCTCCCTATACTTGAGAATGTTACGATAACCGACGTGGCAGCTGAGGGCAAAGCCTTGACGCGCGTCAACGACATGGTTGTTTTCGTGCCCTTTGCTGTCCCCGGCGACATCGTTGACCTTCAGGTAAGGCGCAAGAAGCACAGCTATTGCGAAGCCACTATCCTCAGAATGGTGAAGGAGAGCCCCATCAGGGTGAAGCCCGCCTGCCGTCATTTCGGTATCTGCGGGGGCTGCAAGTGGCAGAATCTGCCCTACAACGAACAGCTGAAGGCTAAGCAAAAGCAGGTAGAAGACCAATTGAAGCGTATTGGCAAGGTGGAACTGCCGCCCTGCCGCCCTATCTTAGGAAGTGAAAAGACGCTCGGCTACCGCAACAAGCTCGAGTTCGGATGCTGCAACCGACGTTGGTTCACCAAGGAAGAGCTGGCCAACGACAACTTGGTCATAGACGGACAGAACAAAAACGGCATTGGCTTCCACATCACGGGCGCATTCGACAAGATTTACCCCATTGAGGAATGCCTGCTTATGGACGGCCTGCAGAACAATATCCGCAACGAGATTCGTGATTTCGCTTTGGCTCACAACTACAGTTTCTATGACATTCGCCAACAAACCGGACTTCTGCGCGACATTGTCATAAGGTGCTCCAATTCAGGCGAATGGATGGTTATCATTCAGTTCTGCATGAAGGAGGACGGCGACGAAGCCCGTGCGCATGCTTTGCTCGACGACCTCGCCTCCAAGTTCCCGCAAATCACGTCGCTACTCTACGTCGACAATCAGAAGGGCAACGACACGTTCGGCGACCTGCCAGTGAAAGTCTATAAAGGCGCCGACCACATATTCCTCCTCATGGACGACCTTAAATTCAAGGTGGGACCCAAAAGCTTCTACCAGACCAACACCGACCAGGCACGCCGACTTTATGGGGTGGCAAGAGAGCTGGCAGGACTCACCGGAAAGGAACTGGTCTACGACCTCTACACCGGAACGGGCACCATCGCCAACTTTGTAGCCCGCAGTGCCCGTAAGGTCATCGGCATTGAATATGTAGCCGATGCCATTGAGGATGCTAAGGAGAACAGTCGCATCAACGGTATTGACAACACCCTGTTCTATGCCGGCGATATGAAGGACATCCTCACGCCCGCCTTTATCAAGGAGCACGGTCACCCCGATGTCATCATCACCGACCCACCCCGTGCAGGCATGTACCAAGGGGTTGTCCAGACTATCATGGAAGCAGCCCCCGAGAGAATCGTCTATGTCAGTTGCAACCCGGCTACTCAAGCCCGGGACCTCTCTCTGCTCGACTCCGCCTACAGGGTAGAAGCCGTTCAGCCTGTTGACATGTTCCCACAGACACCCCACGTGGAAAACGTGGTGTTGCTGAAAAGAAGATAATGGACTATGGAAAGAAAAAACAAAGTACTGCTCATCTACACCGGCGGAACCATTGGCATGGGACGTAATCCCGCCACCGGTGCCCTGGAGCCGCTCGACTTCTACAAGCTCATTGGTCGATTGCCCGAGTTTGCCTATATCAATACCGAAATCGAGACCATACAGTTCGACCCGCCCATTGACTCGAGCAACATGTCACCAGAACTATGGTCTAAACTCGTCAGCATCATCTCAGAGAACTACGACCACTACGACGGCTTCGTAATCCTGCATGGTACCGATACCATGGCCTACACGGCGTCGGCTCTCTCGTTCATGCTCGAGAATCTCACAAAGCCAGTGATTCTCACCGGAAGCCAACTGCCCATCGGCCAGTTGCGTACCGACGGCAAAGAGAACCTTATGACGAGCATAGAGCTCGCTTCGGCCTATGAGCCTAATGGCTGTGCCACTGTGCCAGAGGTGTGCATCTATTTTAGCGGCCACCTGCTCCGCGGCAACCGTAGCACGAAGATTAACGCCGACGAGTTCAACGCCTTCGAGTCGTTCAACTATCCTCACTTGTGCGAAGCCGGCGTCAACTTCACCTTCCATCGCCATCACATACTCAAGCCCGACTTCACGAAGCCTTTAGTCCCTCACACGGAGATGAATCCCAACGTTGTGGTGTTCTCGCTCTTTCCAGGCATCCAGAAGGACATCTTCAGCCATCTGCTTGACGATATTCATCTCAGAGGCATCGTGATGCGGTCGTTTGGCAGCGGCAACGCTCCCCAGATGCCCTGGCTCATGGACGTTCTGGCTAAGGCCAGCGAGCGTGGAGTGGCCATCGTCAACGTGAGCCAGTGCCTCGCCGGAAAAGTGGAAATGGGACGCTACGACACCGGCTATCAGCTGAAGGACACCGGCGTGATGAGTGGCTATGACTGTACCGTGGAGGCTGCCGTGACAAAACTCATGTACCTGCTTGCCCGCTATCCCGACATCAAGACAGTGAGACACTACATGCAGAAAGCTATAGCCGGAGAGTTCTCTAAGGGGACAGCTCAAAGAGGGTAATTCATTTTCAGTCAAAAGGACAAGGGAGGAATGAGGGCCCGCAAACCAGACCGCCTTCATTCCTCCCTTGACTTTTATAACCGTAAAGCAAAAAGGAGTTCGAGCATTGGCGCTGTCGACTTATCAGTCCTTCAAGCTTCTCTTCACCACAGCCGGATTGCCTACAGCCAGGCTATCGTCAGGAATATCGTGAACCACCACCGATCCGGCACCTATGACACATCGTTTGCCTATGGTTACTCCGGGGCAGACAATGACTCCGCCTCCAAGCCACGTGTCGTCACCTATCGTGATGGGCTTGGCGGACTCCCTCGTACCGCGGCGCTCCCTATAGTCAAGGGGATGCTGCGGAGTGAGCAGCTGACAGCCCGGTCCTATCTTCACATCGTCACCGATGCTGACACGCGCACCATCAAGAATCACACAGCCAGAGTTGACGAAAGTGCGCTCACCTATCGTAATTCCATTGCCGTGGTCACAATGGAAAGGCGGACATACATCAGCCGATTTTGGTAGTCCTGGAATGAGCTCCTCTATGGTACGGCGGTAGTCTGCCGACTTCAATGTCATGGTCTGCAGCCGCATGCAGAGTTCCTTGGCATGCTCAAGACTTGCATAAATCTCGGGCTCGGTGAAGTCATAGAGCTCTCCCGAACGCATCTTTTCAAATTCGCTTCTCATTTATGATTATTTCTTGGTCATTTACTTCCGGTTACTCGTCAAGCCAACACCACGTCAAGAATCATCATCAAAGAGAAGCCTATGGCGAAGCCTACAGTAGAGAAGTTGGAGTGCCGTCCCTCAGAAGCCTCAGGAATGAGCTCTTCAATAACCACGTAGAGCATGGCTCCGGCAGCAAAACTAAGCAGATAAGGAAGCACTGGAGTAACCATCGAGGCCAGCAACACAACTAACAATCCTCCAACAGGCTCCACTGCTCCGCTAAGGCTCCCCATGACGAACGATTTCCACTTTGTGGCTCCAGCCGCACGCATAGGCATGGAGATGATGGCTCCCTCCGGAATATTCTGTATGGCAATGCCCAGCGACATGGCCATGGCCCCGGCAGCACTTATCCACTCTCCACCCTGTAAGGCTCCGGCTATGACCACGCCCACGGCCATTCCTTCCGGAAAGTTGTGAATGGTCACAGCCAGGTTGAGCATGGTAGTCTTGGAGAGATGAGCCTTCAGTCCTTCGGGATGTTCGTCGCCAATGTGCAAGTGAGGAGTGAAGGTATCGATGAGCAGCAGGAATCCCATGCCCAACAATAAACCCACGGCTGCGGGCAAAACCGACCACCGGCCCATGTCATTACTCATCTCCATGGACGGCAGCAGAAGCGACCATACCGAGGCCGCCACCATAACGCCAGAGGCAAACCCAAGCAACGTTTTTTGCAAACGCTCGGGCATGGCATCGCGCATGAAGAAGACAAATGCCGACCCTAACACGGTGCCTAAGAAAGGTATCAATAGTGCTAAACTAACTCCATTCATATTTTGACAAATGTTTTATTAATGTCTACAAAATTAGCTATTTCGGGGCTCTTGTGCAAA